>DASQBW010000694.1:0-1873 GCA_035635015.1 Draconibacterium sp.
AGTCTGAAGCTCGAAGTCCGAAGACAGAGAAAGCAGATCCCATTTCTTAATGAACTTTGGGAGTAAGTATTTTGTCAAAAACCAAAAAATTAAAATCTAAAAAAAATAGTATCATGAAAATACAATCATTTTTACTGTTAGTTATCTTGATATCAGGAGTATCAGCAACTAAGGCTCAGTTGCCAGGCAAACAGGAAGTACTCGACAAAATGGAGTTAACAAATGCCTACCTTATGAGAAAATGGCCTGATCCGGGTGTTGACGTCGTTTCCGACAAAGTACGTCCCAGTTGTTTATGGACACGGGCTGTTTATTACGAAGGATTAATGGCACTGTATAATATTGCACCAAAAGATGACTACCTTCAATATGCTGTTACCTGGGGAGAATCGCACGATTGGGGCTTGCGTAACGGAACCAGAACGCGGCATGCTGATAACCATTGTGCCGGACAAACCTACATCGACCTGTACATGATGGAACAAAAACCGGAACGCATCGAAAAAATCAAAACTTCCATTGATTTAATGATGGAAACCGATAAAATTGATGATTGGGACTGGATAGATGCTTTGCAAATGGCAATGCCTGTTTTTGCAAAGCTGGCAGTTGTAACCGGCGACAGCAGGTACTCGGAAAGAATGTATGAAATGTACATGGACACGAAGGTTACCCAGGGACTATACAACAAAAAAGACGGATTATGGTGGCGCGACGCCGATTTTTTGCCTCCATACGAGGAGCCCAACGGAGAAGATTGTTACTGGAGCCGTGGAAATGGCTGGGTGGTTGCAGCATTGGTGCGCGTTATGGACATTCTGCCCGAAGATGATCCGCACAGAAAAGAATACCTGAAAACGTACAAAGAAATGATGAAAGCGCTGCTTCCCATCCAGCGCGAAGATGGTTTCTGGAATGTCAGCTTACACGATCCGAATCATTACGGCGGGAAAGAAACATCGGGTACGGCACTGTTTATTTATGGTATGGCCTGGGGTGTAAACAATGGTCACCTGAAAGCAAAGAAATATATGCCGGCAATTACCAAGGGCTGGAATGCTATGGCAAACGAAGCAGTACACGACAATGGATTTTTAGGCTTTGTGCAAGGCACCGGAAAAGAACCTAAAGACGGACAACCGGTTACGTACGACCGAAAACCAAATTTCGAGGATTATGGTTTGGGTTGTTTTTTGTTGGCTGGCAGTGAGGTTTATGAGTTGGGTGAGTAAATCACTACGATCAACTGTAATCGTTACTATTAGACAGGCATGAATTATATAAAATTCATGCCTGTCTTGTTTTATAGGAGTATTCACAAAGGATAGCCTTTCTGAAATGACTTCACTGCTTGAGAACATTTAGAAGATGTGGGCATAAAAGGTTTGCCATGAAATATTGACGTCGAGAATTGAGAAAGCCTAGGGTGAACAACTTGCAACCAACTATTTAGACCATATTTAAATAAATGTTTTTGGGTAAGAAAATGATTATCATAAGTTTTCAAAATTGAAAATATCACTAATTTTATACTATAATTTTTACCAAACATATTAAATGATAACTTCAATATTACGAAAACTTCCGAATGAGTTAAAAAATGAACCATTTAGAGCTGCCACAGTCATTCTTATTATACTTTCGTTCGTATTTATTCCTGTTTTTTCTCTTGATGTTGGCATACCTGCAGATGAACCAATCGATCTCGAGTATGGAATTCAATCCTTGAACTATTTTAAATCCGGAGGCACAGACATGTCTTTCGCAGAGTTAAAGACTTACAAAGGCAAGTATACAGTAAAAACTCAAAAATATTATGGTGCATTATTTGAAATGTTTACCGCCAAACTTGGACAAATAATCCCCATCAATA
>DASQBW010000695.1:0-1726 GCA_035635015.1 Draconibacterium sp.
ATACAAGGGACATCGCAGTATGTTTCCAAGAAACTCCGAACGACAAAAATTACCTTAAAAGCAGGGCACCGAATATTGCTGATGCCTGCCAAATAATTACAATTCATTCATTTTAAATCATACGTCATGAAACAAATACTATTCGCGATAATACTACTTAGCAACTTTTCACTTTTTGCTCAAAACCAGTACACCAAAGTGATTTCCAAAGACCGGGTAATTTCATCCTACCACATTGAAGTAACCTACAGTAAAACTGTCCATATTCTATTCCCGGCAACCATAACTTATATAGATCTTGGTTCATCGAATATCATCGCAGGGAAAGCCGATGGTGCAGAAAATGTGGTCCGGGTAAAAGCTTCAGTAAAGGATTTTACAGAAGAAACCAACTTTTCGGTAATAACCGACGAGGGAAGTTTTTATTCGTTTATTGTCAACTACGCTGAAAATCCTGCAAAGTTGAATATCGAAATGAAGGACTTCCTGCATGAATACAAACTGGGGAACCAACAGGACAACTCGGTAGAGATACAATTTGCTGAGCTTGGAAACAAAACACCTCAAAACATCCAATTGGCCATGGAGAAAATTTACGCGATCAGGAAGCAACAAATCAAAAATATCAATAGCAAACAGTTTGGAGTTGAGTTTGCGTTAACCGGCCTTTACAGCCAGAATGGTTTGATTTACTTTCGCACCGAGTTGGAAAATTGTTCTGAAATTCCATTTGAAATTGATTTTCTCACGTTCAAAGTCGTGGACAAGAAAGTGGCCAAAAGAACAGCCATTCAGGAGACGGTTATAAAACCGGTTCGTGCTTTTAATAACCTGACTTCTATTGAAGGCAATTCTGCAGACGCAACCGTTTTTGTTTTCGAATCATTTACGATACCAGACAAAAAGGAATTAGTGGTTGAGCTATTTGAAAAGAATGGGGGAAGGCATCAACGCTTTATTGTAAAGAACAAGGATTTGGTAAAAGCGAAAAATGTCGGGAAAATATAAGACAGAAATAGAACACAAAAAACAAGGGCTACTCAATGCGAGTAGCCCTTGTTTTCTATGAAATGGATTTATAACAATCCATCATCAGCAAAACTCAGATAGCTTTCATCTGTAACAATCAAATGATCCAGAAGACTTAAATCAATAAGCTGACATGCGTTTTTTAGTTTTTCGGTAATTTTTACATCAGCTGCGCTTGAGGTAAGGTTTCCGCTGGGGTGATTATGAGAAACAATCAATGAAGATGCGTTTGCTTTTAAAGCCAGTTGCAAAATTATTTTTACATCGACAATGGTCCCGGAGATTCCACCTTTTGAAATACAGGATACACCAAGAACTTTGTTGCCACGATTTAATAGCATTACATAAAACTCTTCATGGTGCTGAATACAATCTTTAAAAATGTGTTTGAAAATATGAGCCGCATCTTTTGATGCGCCAATTTGAGGTCTTTCTGATGCTTTTACTTTGTCAGTATAAGACACTTTAATCTCGGAAACTTTGAAATAATCAATTTTCATAACAGTAAGCTTTAAATTGTTAAACAATAATTTTATTGCTTACTATTCACAGGATAGCAGGGACTTCAGGCAAGGTTTTGATTCGGAATACGCTTTTCGTTTTTAGGAACTAAAAGGAAGATTCTGAATCAAATCCAGCGGATTTAACCTTGTTGTTTGTCCATGCTACACCTGTATTTTTGCGATTAAAATTAAGG
>DASQBW010000696.1:0-6686 GCA_035635015.1 Draconibacterium sp.
CGACAGACCAATAAATAATGACTCCCCACCACCACCTGAAAAACCAGTAATAGCACGTGATTTAGGTCCCTTTTTAATTCGGTAGTTCCCTTCAACAAAGGGTAAAATATTCTCTGTAAAATCTTTATGGAACTCAAACAGATTCGCAGAATCTCTTAAACTTCCTGAATCAAAACCATATTTTGGATAAGCCCTTCCGTAAGGCATTATAATAATCATTGATTCAGCTTTTCCCTGCTCAATAAGATTATCTATAATAATATTGGCTCTTCCAACTTTTGTCCAGGTTTCTTCAGTGTCGGTTGATCCGTGCAGAAGGTACAAAACCGGATAATTTTTAGTGGTGCTCTTTTCGTATCCCGGTGGCGTATAAACCAATAAAGATCTTACGTCCAATACGTCGGAGTGATAATACCTGCGGGCAACTGTCCCGTGTGGAATATTTTTAATATCAGCCACACCAGGTGAATCGCCGGGAATTTCAACAAGGCTGTTTTTAAATCCTTCATTTGGAAAAATATCTGGATTAATCGGATCAGCAACGCCTATTCCGTCAACAACAAAATGGTACGGATAAATATCAGGGACAACAGGACCAACTGTTATGCTCCAAACTCCATTATCGCCTTTTTGCATTACTACTTCTTCACTCAGACATTGAGTGTTCAACTTCACTTCACTTGCTCTGGGAGCTCTAAAGTTAAAAGTTACGGTTTTGTCCGAATGAACTTCAGGAGAAGAATATCCACGAGGATGAAGCTGTGCAATTGTAGTTGAAGAAAATATTAAACTGAGCAGCAACAATAAACAAATGCTCAAGTAAGTATTTCGATTCAATTTTTTCATTTTTGGTTGATCGTTTAAGTTGGTTTCTCCGATTTAAAAATAGTTATATAATTTTATTTTGTGATTAATAAGCAGATATAAATCTATATCTGACGAAATATTGAACAACCCTGAAAGATTCTTAAGGGACTGATATCTTACAAAAGAGCAATATTTAGACGATTTTGCAATCATTATAGCCATTCTCCATGAACGAAAAAGTTATCAGGCAAATCTCTATTGATATAATCCGGTTATTGTTAATTTTCTAGCAATGTTTAAACACAAAAACTAAAACAAATAAGGAACATTAGATATCAAATTCTACACTTTCCCCATAAGTTGTGGAATAAATTCAACAGTCTCCTCTTAAACGCCAACAAACTCCACGAGTCTATATCGCTGATTACCTACACTTTTCACAATTTTTTCATAAAGCTGCATTTGTGGAATGAAATTTTCTATTTCGTAAGTAAATTTTAAAATAGTATTAACCACAAAAAATAATTATTATGAGTAAAACAAATGTATTATTGGGATTTGTAGCCGGTGCAGCGGCCGGAGCATTAACTGGAATTTTGGTTGCACCCGACAAAGGAGTTAAAACTCGAAAGAAAATTAATAAGAAGATTAAAAGAACCTCTCAGGATGTTGCAGAAACCATTGGTGAAAAAGTAGATGATATAAAAGAAAAACTTAACGATGTGGTTTCTGAGATGCGAACAAAAGCTGAAGAAACAGAGGATGCCATTAAGGAAAAAGTAAATTCTAAAGCCAAATCGGCCAAAGGTGCCGCTTCAAACTAGTTCGTTTACTTCATAAATTAACACTTAAGAATGAGGGATAAATTAACTGACAATGTAGCAGAGCTTAGTGCAGCAGTCAAGCAATTTTTGCAAACAAAATTAGACATGTACAAGCTCTTGTTATTGAAGAAATCATCAAAATATATGAGCGTTCTTTTAGGAATGCTCATCACTATTTTGCTTCTTACATTAGTATTAGCTGCTGCCGGTGTAGTATTTACATTTTGGTATGGCCAAACCTATAACAATTACCTTGAAGGAGCTCTAATTGTTTTGGGAAGTTTAATCGTATTGTTGGTAGTATTTTTGCTGTTTAGAAAAAGGATACTCGTTCCCTATTTTCTTTCTAAATTCTCGGTTATCTTATTTGAAGATGATGAAATTGATAATAGTTGAAGATCAATAGATAAATCCAGACATGGCTGTCTGCAAAATAGCTTTTCATGAGAACAATAAAAAACATGCGCGAGCTGGAATTGATGAAAAAAAACCTTGAATACAAGCAATTACTATGTGAAGAAGATATGCTTGGTTCTTCAACTGCCATTATTGATGATTTTACCAAACAGCTAAAACACATGGCCTTTGAATGGGGAACTTCGCTGGTTTTCGATTTACTGTTTAATCATAAAGATAAAGAGCAGGAAACAGAAGAAGATATCGACTAACAGACTTTACATGTATAAGAAATTGCTCCCCCATTTAATAAGGTCAATACATACAAACAAAATTTATCCCGAACAACACTATCGCTGATCGGGATAAACCTTTAAATATCAAAACCCTATCATAAAATAGGATTACTGCTATATTTCTGATTATCGAACTTCTTCACCAACTTCGGGCCAACCTTCATCGTTCCAATTCAGTTCTATAATTCTTAATTTCGATGCTGCTCTTTCACTGTGTCTGTCATAAGCATGAGTTACGAGGTAAACTTGTCCGGTTCCTTCGTCGCGTGCAACGCCGTTATGTCCTTGTGCATACCAATCTGTCTCATCACCTTCTAAAATAACTGTTCCACCGCCATAAAGCATTGGTTTTCCATCCATATCAACAAACGGACCATCTGGATTTTCAGAACGGCCGATAGCAACTTTGTACGTACTTTGTGCTCCTGCACAACAACGATCCCATGATACAAACAGGTAATAAAAATCGCCTTCCTGCCACAAAAACGGAGCTTCAATACTACTCGAACCTGCATTCGCTGAAGGACCCTCTTCTGAATTTTTCTCCATTTCTTCTTTTGTTCTTCTTGAGGCAATTAATTTACAATCACTACGATCTCCATCAAGTTCAAGAAGGTTAGGCTTCAACTTAATTTGTTGCATGCCACTCCAGAAAGAGCCAAATGTTAACCATGGTGTTCCTTCAGCATCAATCAAAAAGTTGCCGTCGATAGCATTCCAGTCCGTTACTCCCGGATCTGATTTAATAAGTTTGCCGTGGTCTACCCACTCAAAATCAGGATCGTTTGGATCGAGTGTTTTATTCGTTGCAACACCAATGCATGATGTGTTACGTCCAAATGCTGAACACGAATAATTGAGGTAATACAATCCATCGTGATAATAAATGTCCGGAGCCCAGATATGGTTACCCCTAAACGTAGGAATCTCTTCTGCAACCCATGCCGGAGCCTCAGCAAAGACAGGATCAAGTTGTGTCCAGTTTATTAAATCAGGAGAGGAAAATGCACTGATTCCCATACCCGTACAGAATAGATACCATGTATCGTTTTCCTGTATCATAACAGGATCATGCACTCCAATACGTTCTTGATTTTGGGCTTTAGTTACATTTACTGATGCAATTAGAAAAACTACAATTGCTGCTAATACAATCTTTTTCATTATTTTATAATTAGGTTTAATAATTCAAGTGCCCGATTTTACTAAGAATAAACGATTTTTGCAATAAAATCCTTAATTATCGATATAAAAATCAAATCAGAGAGAAAATAAATTTGCTTAACCATAGAATAATTAAAAAAATCCTTTATTCAACCAATAATCTGAAAGGCAAGCGTTTTCGCGATTCGACAAATAATGGAGACAGAAACAGCTACGATTTCCAAAAAATAAGTACTGTGCTGAATTTCTGGCTAGTACAAAATTCACCCGCATAAACATCCATGTCTTTTAACCCGCAAGCCAATAAACCGACATTACTCACGTTTCATTGTTTATAAAACACCCTGTTTTTAATAGGTCAATGCCTGCAGGAAGATTATTTTTGCCAATGCAAACTTTGTAAGAAACATGAGACAGATTTTTTCCTTATTCATATTGTTGGTTGTTGCAACCAATGGCTTTTCTCAAAACTTAACCCGCGAAGAATACATTAGAAAGTGGCAACTTGTGGCCATTGAAGAAATGAACCGCAGCGGCATTCCGGCAAGTATTACACTGGCGCAAGGTTGTCTGGAATCGGGAAACGGGAACAGCGAATTGTCACAAAAATCAAACAATCACTTTGGCATTAAATGTAAAAGGGATTGGAGGGGCAAAAAAGTATATTACGATGACGACCACAAAAATGAATGTTTTAGAAGCTATAAATCAGTAGAAGAATCATATATCGATCACACAAATTTTTTAATGAATAATCCACGCTATGCCCCACTTTTCATGTTGGATCATACAGATTATGTAAGCTGGGCAAAAGGATTAAAAAAAGCCGGATACGCAACCGCTCACGATTACGATCAGCGGCTGATACGCATAATTGAAGAAAACAAGCTGCACCGCCTCGATAGAGAAATGACCTTTGATGCGATAAGTATTAATACCGCTCATCAATCGCTTTATAACAACACTTCCAATAAACTGACTATTTCTCCATTCAAATCGCATGAGGTTACAAACATTAACCGCGTGGATGCAGTGGTAGCACACAAAGGCGACACCTACGAAATGCTTGCTCAGGAACTTGGTTTAAAAGACTGGGAGCTGTATAAATTTAACGACCAACCAGCCGGATATAGACCAGTTGCAAACGAAGTTATTTACATTCAGCCCAAAAAGAACAAAACAAAAAAGGACAAACTCTCTCACCGTGTCCGGGAAGGCGAAACCATGCATTACATTTCGCAAATGTATGGCATAAGACTAAAACCACTTTACCGCCGGAATGAAATGAAACGCGGACAACAACCACGCCCGGGCCAGCTGGTTCATCTGAGATAGAAGAATTGATTGTTCTCCAATGCAGGAATGCAGTAATGCTTAACTCCGTCTTTTCTTCTTTTTGATATTCTTAGTATTCTCAATATACATCTGTGGTAAAAATTGTAAAAATGAACTAAAAAATCCGCAATGATTTTTCTACCTATATGACACTTCAAACTCTTAGCCTGAGACCTATAACTAGCGACTTGCAATTGATATTCCCTCCTCCTTCACACAACTATTTTAGCTTCCTTCTCGTAAATAGCGATAAATAAATAAAAATCGCTGCTTCAGCATTCACTTACCACAAGGAGGAACCATTATGAGAACTTTGAAATTTTACAAAACAGTTTTTCTTATTGCTGCCGCCTACGATCTTATCCTGGGCGTTTCTTTTTTTGTGCTGTACCAAAATGTGTACACCATGTTTAACATCCCACTTCCCGAAACAGAGGCTTATCTGCAACTAAATGCCGCTTTTGTTTTTGCGCAGGGAATATTGTACTGGTTTGTTTACCGCAACATTAAACGAAATGTAGACATTGTTAAGGTAGCCATCGTGTACAAACTCGCCTATGCCTGGGTGGCTTTGTACAACTGGGGTATCGGCGAATTACCACATGCTGTTTTTGCCGTATTTGGCCTTATCGATGTTGCGTTTATTGCACTTTTTTTACTCTTCCTTACGGATTACAGAAAGGTTACTGAGTAAAAGCGATAATTTTCCTAAGCACGCTTTTATAGTGATTATCGGGGTATTATTCTAATGATGCCCGGTACATGAAATACCTTAACAGTACCCGGTCGGCAAACAAGACAAACACCACTAAAAAGTTTATACCAACTACAAGCCATACATTTTGTGTAAGGAAAGCCAGCCAGCCCGATACAGTAACATCGAACCAAACAAAGGCCAACACCGCAGCAACAAGTATAATTCCGAGTACAACGGCCATGTATATGGCAAATTCCCTGAGGTATTGTTCCCAGGCAAATCGTTTCTCTACCTTTTTAACAAGGGCATCGGTAAAATTCTCCGACAGCTTGAATTCCTGCTCCGAAGTGAACGCCTCTTTCAGCAGTTTGTCTGTGTCAAAATTCCGATCTTCGTTATACATAGTCAACAAATATATTAGTTTGTTCCAAACGGGCAACGTTTTCAATCTTGCCTTTTAATAATTTTCGTGCCCGGCTCAGGTAACTTTTAATGGTTCCTTCGGGCATTCCTGTAATCTCTTCTATCTCTTTGTACGAGAACTCCTCCAGATGAAATAACGTAATCACCGTTCGGTAGTTCACCGGCAACGACTCGATCAGTTGCAAGAGATATTTTTTCGCTTCTTCCTTTTCAATGCCTTTCTGGTTCAATCCCGGATCTTTTTCAGCAAGAATAAGGTTGGGCTCTTCGCTGTACGACAGTTCGCCTCTTCGTTTTTGTTTTCGGTAATGCGTTATTGCCGTGTTGTACGCAATGGTTGCAATCCATGTCGACAATTTCGAATCTCCCCGAAAACGTTTCAGCTTTTTAAATACCATTATAAACACCTCCTGGCAAATGTCTTCCAATTCATCTTCCTGCTGAATAATGCGTCCAACCACATGCGTTACAAGCCGTTGGTATTTCGAAACCAAAAACCTGAATGCATGGTTGTTTCCGTTTAAAACCTGTTGAACCAGTTGCGCATCATTCATAACTATCTCATCAGACTAAGCAAGATAAGTAAATGTTACAATTATTTTGAGAAAGATGGAAGTTGGAGAATAGAAGTCGGAAGACCGAAGGTTGAAGCTGGAAGTAAAAGGCAGTTTGTAAATCGTTAATTTCCTTCGCAGGATTTGATTTTGAACGCAAAGCCAACGAATAACACTCAGCATTTTATAC
>DASQBW010000697.1:0-2777 GCA_035635015.1 Draconibacterium sp.
GCTAAAATTTTAAGCGACTTTTTTAAATTATAACAATTTTTTGAAGGGCTTAAACTTCTTCGATGATAACTTACATCTGTTTGCCGGTGATGAACCGACAAACAGTGTTCGCTTTAATAATAATACTCGCAAAATGACTGGGAAATATTAACTATGATAACACAGTTTACACCCAGATTCCTTTTTTAGGAGGATTGCCATAGGAGTCGAAAGAATCACCGTTTTCGCGCAATATTTCCTTTAACTCATCTACCGTAAAATCAAAACCATCTTGTTGGGCTAAATCAACAAATTTCTCCATCGAGAAGGTGTTGTCGTACTTAATCCGAAAGTTTCTATCTTCTGCACCTTTATCGAGAAGTTCCAATACCTTTTCCTTTGACATTTTTTTATTTTTAGATTGTTTGAAGTGTAAATATAGTTCTAAATAATATTGAAAAATGTAATTCAAGTTGTTTTTAAAATAACAAAAAGATATTTTAATGTATCATTAACTTTCAAAATGATTTATATGGGTTTCGGATTATGTAGGTCTAAACCTATAGAATTCTGATTTTAAATTAACTTCGGAATTAATGGTTGAAGCGTTCTTTAAACGAAATTTGATGCGTATCAAAGAAAGGGTTATAAGCAGTATGAGTACAATTTATCAGACCTGCTGAGATCTATAAAAAATTGAAGCTTTTTGACCTTGGCAAAATAGTAGCTTATTTTAGTACATTAATCAACAGGAAGATGGTAACAAATCCCGAATGGTAGTGTAATCGTTCTTTTTAAAAAGTATTAATGCCCATCAATTCCATGAAGCATTAAAAAAGAATGCACCAGGATTTTATGAATTTCAGTTAAATACTCGTTTACAGCTTTTGTACTGCCGGGCAGTGAGAACACAAGGGTTTTGTTTTTTACTCCTGCAACAGAGCGGCTGAGCAAAGCATTGGGTTTATCAGCACCATATTTTAGTCGGATGTGATCCATGATACCCGGAATTTCCAAATCGATAAAATTGGATATGATCGCCGGAGCAATATCACGTGGGCCAATACCTGTACTTCCGGTGGTGTAGATAATATCATATTGCTCTTGCGCTGCATTTTGAAGTTCTTCTGCAAATAATTTTTTACTGTCCGGGATTACGGTGCGCGAAGTTTCGCAGCCGTAGTTTTGATCCGAAAACCAGCCTTTACTGAGCTTCTCAATCAGTGGTCCGCTTTTGTCTTTGTAAATTCCCTGAGATGCGCGATCGCTCAAGGTTATAACTTTTATTCTGAATGTTTTCGGGATGTATTCCAGTTCTTCGTTTTCAGAAAGCGTTCCCGGTTTTATTACACGGCAAAAGATACCTTCTTTTGGCATCACACATTTCCCTGCTAATTTAAAAATTTCGCAATTGTCGCCATGGCATTTTTTGCCTATCTGGGTAACTTCCAGCTCTATGTTTTTGCTTCTGAATCGATCAAAAGGTTTGGTTAGATGCACCTGAATACCTTCGGTGGTAATGTTTTCAGCAAATTCACCAAATTCGATTTTCCGGCCCAATTCTGCTTCAAAGCTTTGAATACTTTCGGCAGCAAGCATACTAATCTGCCGGTGCCATTTCCCGGCGTGTGCATCTCCTTCAATCCCTTCGTAGTTAAGTCGAATTTTATCTTTTGGCATTTTTATGGTGCCTTTCTTCTCTGAAATATTAAGCGATTTTATTTTGCAGGTTGGTCGTTCCATCTTTATGGTTCTATTTTTTCTTTGTAATCGAGTTTTATTTCGCCAAGTTCCATTTGTTTGTCAACAGCTTTGCACATGTCGTATATGGTAAGCAATGCAATGCTTACAGCAGTTAAAGCCTCCATTTCAACTCCGGTTTGTCCGATACATCTGGCTAAGCTGTTCACAGTCACCCCGTTTCCTTTAACCGTCGCTTTAACTTCCACTTTTGTAAGTTGTAAAGGGTGGCAAAGCGGGATCAACCGCGATGTTTCTTTGGCTGCCTGTATTCCTGCAATTTCAGCAATGGTAATGACATCGCCTTTTTTTATCAGGCTTTTGTTAATCAGTTGAACGGTTTCGGGCTGTAAAGCAATAAATCCTGAGGCTTTGGCAGTTCGTACCTGTTGTGGCTTGTGTCCAACATCCACCATATTTGCTTTTCCTTCGTCGTTGATATGTGATAATTGACTCATATTTTATCCTCCTATATTTGAAAAATCGTGCATTTCTGTTCCTATTCCTTTATCCGGTTTGTTAATAATGGCTTGATTATACGCCTCTTTTATGCCAAGTTCGCTTGTGTTGAATCTAAGTCCTGAGTGTAGACAGGGAACAATAAAACCGTCGGCAGTGAGGCGTAACCGATTACAAATTTTACAAATTCCACCTGCACCTCCATCAACGGCATAAAACTCACCGGTGCGCAAATCCATCTGGCGTATAAAACGCAGCTTCAGGCCTTTCTTCTGACAGAAATCTCTTACTTGTTGTTCATCTTCTTTGTTTTCGCCCGGAATGCGAACAAAATTTATTTTAACAGGAAGCAACTCAGCCTCAATGGCAGCATCTATACCGCTTAATACATCATCCAGTTTCCCGATTCTGGTAATTTTTTCGAATTTCTCAGGATTCAAAGTATCCAGGCTGATATTAACACGTTTAAGTCCTGCAGCCTTTAATGCTTTGGCATAGCGGGGAAGGAGAACTCCGTTTGTTGTCATTCCGATATCGTCGATTTCAGGAATAGATGAAAGCATGCTGATCAATTCCGGCAGATCCTTCCGTACCAATGG
>DASQBW010000698.1:0-4068 GCA_035635015.1 Draconibacterium sp.
CTTAATAGGAATCTAACTTTTTAGTCTGAGTTAAAGTCTTTTATTGTGAGCTACAACTGGTTAGATTACAATCTTTTTATATAAATTTGAGAAACTGAAACTAAATTAAATATAAACCAGATGATTAAACCTAAAATCTCAATCCCGATTATTTTCCTATTTGTGTTGCTATACAGTGCATGCACAACAAAAGTGGAAAATAAAGTTAAAACAAACGGGCGGGAAGTAATCGAATTCCGTGTGCTTCCTTTCGAAATGGCAGATGTAAAATTGCTGGATGGCCCGTTTAAAGATGCCACCGAACTAAATGTACAATCGTTGTTAAATTACGAACCAGACAAGTTTCTGGCAAAATTCAGGATTGAAGCCGGGTTAGAACCCAAAGCCGAACATTACGGTGGATGGGAAGAAAGAAGTATTGCCGGGCATAGTCTCGGGCACTACATCACAGCAACAAGTTTAATGTATCAGACCACCGGAGATCAGGAATTTTTAAATCGTGTAAATTATATTGTCGACGAACTGGCCGAATGCCAGGAAGCGGATGGCGAAGGGTATATCGGCGCATTTAAGGACGGGAAAAAAATCCTTGAGGAAGAGGTTGGTAAGGGCGATATTCGTTCGGAAGGTTTCGATTTAAATGGATTGTGGGTGCCCTTTTACACGCAACACAAAATATACGACGGTCTTATTCATGCTTACGAACTTTGCGACAATCCCAAAGCGCTGGAGATAGCAACTGGTTTTGCAGATTGGCTGTATACAGTTCTTGACGATTTATCGGAAGATCAGATGCAGGAGATTCTAAAATGCGAGCATGGAGGGATGAATGATGCGCTCGCTGAGTTATATGCAGTTACCGGAGATGAGAAATATATGGAATTGTCGCGGAAATTCCATCACAAAGAAATTCTTGAACCTTTAACCGACCAAATTGACATACTACCGGGCAAACATGCAAACACTCAAATTCCAAAATTAGTTGGAACAGCAAGAAGGTATGAATTAACAGGTGATTTAGATGACAGAGCTGCCTCTGAGTTTTTCTGGGATCGGGTGGTTAATCATCATTCGTATGTTACCGGCGGGCACTGTGAGGGCGAGCATTTTGGCGCTCCCGACTCTTTGCGCGACCGCTTAAGCGACAGGACTTCTGAAACGTGCAATGTGTACAACATGTTAAAACTGTCGAGGCATCTTTTTATGTGGGATGCCAAACCTGAAGTTGCCGATTTTTATGAACGGGCGCTGTTTAACCATATTTTATCATCACAACACCCGGAGGACGGTAGGGTTATTTATAATCTTTCATTGGAAATGGGCGGTGCCAAATCCTATCAAAATCCACTGGGATTTACATGTTGTGTAGGAAGTGGCATGGAAAACCATTCGAAATACTGCAAAAATATTTACTACCACAACAACATAGAATTGTTTGTAAGTCAATACATTGCTTCTGAACTAAGCTGGCAGGACAAAGGAGTTGTTTTAACACAAAATACTAAGTACCCTGAAGAACAGGGAACAACCCTATCATTAAAATGCGAAGAACCTGTGGAATTTGCCTTACAGGTGCGTTATCCGTATTGGGCTAAAGAAGGTATTGATATAAAAGTAAACGGTAAACAGATTAAGGTGAAGGAAGAACCGGGAAGTTTTGTTGCCGTTGAAAGAGAGTGGAATGACGGTGACGTAGTTGAGGTACAATTCCCCTTCTCCATGCGTTTGGAATCAATGCCGGATGACGAGAACCGGATTGCGTTGATGTACGGACCTCTTGTTATGGCCGGTGACCTGGGACCGGAAAACGACCCAAATGTTGCTGATCCGTTGTATGTTCCGGTGTTATTAGCAGAAAACAGAAATCCTGCCACCTGGACTGAACCTGTTTCTAACGAAGCGAATACCTTTGAGACCAAAGATATTGCACGTCCGAGGAATATTGTGTTTAAGCCTTTCTACAAAACACATGAACGTCGTTATTCGGTTTATTTCGATATTTTCAGCAATGAGAAATGGGAAGAAACGGAAGCGAAATACATTGCAGAACAAGAGGCAATAAAAAAGATGGAAGAAATGACTGTCGATTTTTTCCAGCTGGGAGAAATGCAGCCTGAACGCGATCATAATTTTGAAAGTGAAGGAAGTAGATCGGGAACCATTAATCAGAGAAAATACCGCAGTTCTGCCAGAGGTGGTGGAGGTTGGTTTGCGTTCGAAATGGAGGTAGACAAAGAGGAAATGGTTGATTTGGTTTTTGAATATTCGGGGACCATGTTCGGATCAAGTGCTTTCGATATTTATGTGAACGATGAACTGCTAACTTCTGAAACCCTGGAGAATGGGAACTCAGCTTTTGTATACAAAACCTATGACTTACCAGCAGATCTAAATTTAACTTCCGGTAAAATTCAGGTAAAAATAGTGGCAAAAGAAGGCAGCAGTGCCGGGCCAATTTATAGTGTAAGAACGGTAAGAAAAGAGCAATTAGAGATCTAATTTGTAATACATACCAGATAAACATTGCACCCAATATGTACCAACATATTGGATGCAATCCGTTAACTCATAGTATTTGTTATTCAATACTGAAAAACAAAATGGCTTTCATCAACCTCATCTCTGTCATTCAAGAGATTTTATTTGTTCGGTTGTGGCATATTTCCCATAATCTGCCCCCTGATCTCACCTCCGCCATATTGCGAAGTATGAACATTAACATAGGTGTTTCCCCAATACATTTCATCCACCAGTTCCATTAATGTCATTCCGGAAACATCATCATCAGTTATAACACCTTCCGCCAAAATACCTTCAAATGTTCCTTCAATTAACATTGGTGGCGGTGAAGCAGGATATAACCATGCAACCACACCTCCGTTGGCACCTGCAGGAGCCATATGGATATGCGCCATGAGTACATTCTCAATATTGGCCACAATCAACTTGTAGGATAATTCTGTTCCTTCCTTGTTTAGTTGGAATATGGCTTGTCCGGTGGCCATTGTCTCAACCATTGGGACTTCATTATCTCCGGACAAATGAGCCCTGAAGTTCAATACTTTTTTAGCACTTTTAGTCGTCAACTCGTCCTGGGTTTCAGGAACCAAATCTTCTTTTTCACAAGATACAAAAGCGAAGATGCTAACAAGCATCATTAAAAATATAAGTTTTCTCATAATGTTAAATATTTAAATGAATAGCTAAAACCTCTACAGCGATCATCTTATCGTACTGATCATAATCTTACCAACTGTCCTACAACAAGTTACGACTATTTTTATTTAAAGACAAGAATGTCTTCTATTTATTCTTGCAGGGTATCTGCTTATTCTTCCGAATTACAAGTTCGCGGACCGAAATAATGAAGAATCAGTTTCTTCATTTCTTATATTTTAAATATAGCTGTATGAAAAAAATACGGACTGGAGTTGAAGGGGTTGATCGATCCCCTGCCGGGGTAATGAAGATAACAACTCGTTAACAAACCTTACACCCTTGTTGCTGTTGCTTTTATTACCAGATTTGATCAAAACTGGTATTAATGTTATGAATAACTTAATCAATGTAGCTATGAAACATTTTATCTTAGTCGTTTTTCTTGTTCTTCTCTCAATAGCCACCTGGTCGAAACAGAAGGGCGTACCATTGATTGGAGATAAGGCTCCATCGTTTACCGAAAATTCCACAAATGGGATGTTGACCTTTCCTGAGGATTTTGGAAATAGCTGGAAAATATTGTTTAGCCATCCGCTTGATTTTACAGCAGTTTGTACTTCTGAACTGCTTGGGCTGGCCCGCAACCAGGAAAATCTGGAGTTGCTGGGCGTAAAAGTTGCTGTAGTTTCTATCGACGAAGTTGAAAGGCACTTGTTGTGGAAAGAATTTATGGAGCGCGTGTTGAATGAGGAAAATGATGCTGTTAAAATAGAATACCCGATCGTTGCGGATATTTCGGGAAAAGCATCGAAAAAATATGGCATGTTGCATCGTTCAATTAATGACAAAAGAGATGTTCGGGGTGTATTTATTATTGATCCCGATAACATTATTCAGGCCATAACTTTT
>DASQBW010000699.1:0-2708 GCA_035635015.1 Draconibacterium sp.
ATATTAATGTTGTAACTAATGGCCAGCTCCGAAAATTTTGCCGTAATAGCTTCGGTATGTTTTGCCAGGTCGCGAATAGCTTCCGGTTCTGTTAGATGGTTATTTTCGGCCATAAGAGGGGCATTAAAAAACTCGGGAAACAAAGCAAAATCGCAACGGTAACCAGAAACGGCGTCAACAAAAAATTCAGCCTGCAGCATCAGGTCTTCCAGCGTTTTATATGGCCGCATTTGCCATTGTACCAAACCTAAACGAACCACAGTTTTTGTGATCTCCGGCTTTTTGCGTGGCTTCTCGTAATAAATATTATCCCACTCCAGCAACACCGCATATTCATTCGAATCGGTGTCTCCTTCCAAATAACCTTTTATAATTTTTGCAGGGTGAAAATCGTTCGATATCTGAAAGTTCAGTACCGGATCGTGGATCTCCTTTGTGCGCACTTTTTGAATGTACTCCTTTGGCGACAGTTCATCCTGATAAAGGTGATAATTCGGAATCCGTCCGCCAAATGCAATTCCTTTCAGATTAAGTCGTTCGCACAACTCTTTTCGGTAATCGTATAACCTGCGCCCCAATCTTAATCCGCGAAATTCGGGTTTTATAAAAACATCAATTCCGTATAACATATCACCATCGGGTGAGTGCGTATCAAACTTATAATTCCCGGTAATTTCTTTGTAGGTGTGGTTATCTTCAAACTTGTCGTAATCAACCACAATGGCAAGCGCACAACCGGCAATTTGCCCGTTTACTTTCAGCACCACCTGCCCTTCGGGAAAACGATCGATAAGCGATTTTATATGATGTTCTTTCCAGTAGGCATCGGGCATGCTTGTGTACACCTCAATCATTGCCTGTTTCAGCTCCTGGTAATCGTCAAAATTTAAATATTCCAGTTCTATATTGTCAATTTCCTGCATATTTGTTTTGGTTAAAATTTTATAACCACTTTTTTCGTTTAAAATAAATCAGTAATCCGCCTCCAAGGATTAAAATAATTATCCAGAAAACCAGATAACCATATTTAAATTTAAGCTCGGGAATATACTCAAAGTTCATTCCATAAATACCTGCAATAAAGGTTAAGGGAATAAAAATCGAGGCAAATATCGTAAGTGTTTTCATCACCTCATTCATGCGGTTACTCATGTTGGAATTGTATATATTCAGTTGGTCGGAAGTCATGTTGTTGTACATTTCAACTGCTTCGGCACACTGTGCTATCAAGTCGTTCAGGTCTTTTAAAAAGTCATTATTTTTTTCTTGAAAGAAAGTATCTTCGGTTCGTAATAAGGTGTTAATGAATTCGCGCATAGGGCGCACTGCTTTCCTGATATAATTTAATTCGGTTTTAAACTGGTAAATTTCTTCCACAATTTTGGCGTCCATATTTCTGAAAAGCCGTTCTTCCATATCCTCAACCTGGCGGCCAATATTCTCTATCAAAATCGAATAATTATCCACCAGCGCATCCATTAAAGCGTAGGCCAGGTAATCGTTTTCGCTTAACCGCACCCTTCCTTTGTTTTTACGAATACGTTCACGCACCACTTCAAAAACATCTCCCTTTCTTTCTTGCAGGGTTAATACATAATTTTCGCCAAGCACAAGGGTAATCTGCTCTGCATGTGTCCGCTTCGAACCTTCTTCCTGATGAAGGATTTTCATGATAAAAGCATCGTAAGTATCCCCATTTTCGTATTTGGGCGACTGGTCGGTATTCAGCATATCTTCAAGCAGCAATCCGGGCAACTTAAACGCTTCGCCAAGTTGCTTAATCATATCCAAATCGTGCAAACCATATATATTTATCCAGTTCACCCGGTCGGGTTGAAAAACCTGCTGAATAGCTGCAAAAGATTCGTAAGTTTCTTCCAGCAATTCGCTCTGGTCATAGCCTATCATCTGAAAGATTGGTTTATCCATTTTCTGGCGACCGATAAACACCAGCGAGCCGGGAACCATTCCTTTTGCTTTTGACCGATCTTTTAAAAAACGTGCCATACTTTTTCATTTATGCTTCGGGAACCAATAATATACAGCTCATCAATCCCGAAGAATTTTAGCCAATTTAAGAAATAAATTGCTTTAAACACAACCCGATTTTTCTATGCTGAAGTAAAAGTTCACATCGTTAAAACACAAAAAAAATTCCACCTGTACTAACTACAAATGGAATTTTCTGACTTCGGTCTTCCGTTTCCTCTATTTCTGTCTGAAATAAATCTGAATGGGTACACCTGTAAAATTAAAGTTATCGCGCAATTGATTTTCGATATATCTTTTATAAGGCTCTTTAATGTATTGGGGCAAATTGGCAAATAATGCAAAGGCCGGCGTTGGCGATGGCAACTGCGTACAATATTTAATTTTAATGTATTTCCCTTTTACTGAAGGAGGCCCGTAATTTTCGATGGCTTCCAGTAGAATCTCATTTAATTCGGAGGTTTTAATTCGTTGCTTACGGTTTTTATGAACCTCCATTGCAATCTCCAGGGCTTTGTGTACACGTTGCTTTGTTAATGCCGAGATAAAAAGAATGGGAACATCGGTAAACGGTGCCAGTCGCTCCTGAATTTCTTCGGTCATCTTTTTGGTGGTCATGGTATCTTTGTCAACCAAGTCCCACTTGTTCACCAAAACAACTACTCCTTTTTTGTTTTTTATAATCAGGTTGAGAATGTTCATGTCCTGCGCTTCCACTC
>DASQBW010000700.1:0-2928 GCA_035635015.1 Draconibacterium sp.
CATGTGGGACGAAATGCTATCGGAAGTGCGTTGGATGACATCGTTTGATACCACTGAAGAGGAAATTTATGCATTTGTACATCTGATTAAAGAGTTGTTGAAATAATATCATCTCTCTATAACAATCAGGCTTCGACTACGCTCAGCCTGACGGTCACACTGAGCGTAGTTGAAGGGTGCATTACAAGAAATATTATAACGTAACAACAACATGCCACTATTTCGTTACTATCCAAGCAACCTGAAAAACCTGGATCCTGAGACGGAAAAGAAAATATTTTTCCACAGTCTCCTGTTTCCGGCCATTTTTGTATTGCTTTTATGGATGGTTAAAATAATTGAGCAAACTTCAGGATTGAGTTTTGTGAAATTTGGCATTTATCCGCGACATGTAAACGGCTTGCTGGGTATTCTCTTCTCCCCTTTTATTCATTCCGATTTCAGCCACTTATTTTCCAATTCGCTGCCCTTTTTTATACTTGGATTTATGCTCATTTATTTTTACCGGCGCATTTCGTACCGCATCTTTTTTCTCCTCTATATTTTATCCGGTATCAGCACCTGGATTATGGGGCGCGAAGCCTGGCACATTGGCGCAAGTGGAGTTGTTTATGCACTGGCAGCTTTTCATTTTGTTAGCGGAATTATCCGGTCTGATGTACGTTTGCTCACCCTTTCGGCCATTGTAGTTTTTCTTTACGGCGGACTGGTTTGGGGATTGCTGCCCATTCGTCCTGAAATTTCGTGGGAAGGCCATCTATCGGGCGCTATATTTGGTGTGGCATTGGCCGTTTATTACCGAAAATACATTGTTCGCCGCGAGAAGTTTGACTGGGAAGATGAACCCGACGATGAAGAGGAAGATGATTTTACCGACAATACCGGGGAGGTATTCTTTTCCGAATCAATATACACTCAACAACCCAATAAAAGTGATGGGAAAACAGAAAGGCAATAATCAGATGATGGTTTTTACACTATAGTATTTATTCTTTTAAATAGTGTCCTGATTTTTATTTTTGATAAGAGTATTCTAAAATTAAACAGCGATAGTCAGTTGCTGCACTTCACTTTCGCTTCAAATGGATTACTATTTAGTTGCATTACATTTTATTATGTAACCCGGTTGATAAACAAACGAATAAAAAAATAGTACTATTTCCCGGAAGCTAACATTCGTTGAATCCTTTCTTATAAAAGCCTGTTTTAAAATAACCGGCATTTTCGTTCTACAAATTTATGTTATCTCTGCCTCATCAAAAACCTACACCAATACCCACACTAAAATACGGTTCCCAGTCTTTGTAAGGCGAGTCTTCATCGTTAATAACATCAAATAATACCTGCGCCGTCAGCCAGGTATTTCTGGTTATGGGCTGACTGTATCCACCGCCGAGCAGTAAAAAAGGTACCCATTCTCTTTTGCTGCGCCCAATATTATCGTACAATTTGTAATTCATTTCCGATAGCTCTGCATGAAGATAGAGTTGTGGTACAAGTCTGTAACGGCTAAAAATACTTAAACCATAATTTGAGGTTTCGTAATCGGTAGCATAACGTTTATCTTTTACATATTCGTACGATAACTGGCCACCCACCGAAAATTTTGAAGTTACCTTATACCCAACCAACGGCGCAGCTCCAATAACAGTGTAATTCCCCAATGAAACATTCATATAGCCTCCGTAATACAATTTGCTTTTATCAATTTTGGGTTTTGTCGTCCTATTATCTTGCTGTGCAGGTATTTCATTCTCAACCTGCGAAGTATCTTGTACCTGCGAAAATACTGTATTGGAAAACAGCAGTAAAATAATAAGTAAAGATGTAATTCTCATTTTAATGTTTTTAAGTGATTAGATGGCCTGCCCGACCTTATGCCTCGAAAAAAGTAAACCTTTTTCAGCAAAATAAAGTCAGGCTTATTTTTATGTTGATAAGATACAAAAAAACAGTTAATCAGAATACAAAGTACATTCAATTAATAATTCTGCTTTCTGTAATTTTCCCTTTTGAGTGTAATAATTTCAAATTCAACACTATTTTTGTCTGTATGAATATTGACAAATATCCATCGCGATTATTGGAAAACGCTGTAAACGAATTTTCGAAGCTTCCCGGAATAGGCAGAAAAAGTGCCTTACGCCTGGTTTTACACTTATTACGGCAAGATAAGGAAGAGGTTAATTCGTTTGGCAATAGCCTGATACAACTGCGAAACGAGATAAAACATTGTAAAACCTGTCATAATATTTCAGATAGCGAAACCTGCCAAATCTGCTCAAATCCATCGCGTAACGACAGTATAATTTGTGTAGTTGAAAATATCCGCGATGTAATGTCAATTGAAAACACACATCAGTTTAACGGATTGTATCACGTTTTGGGAGGAATAATATCGCCAATGGATGGCATTGGACCTGCAGAGCTCGAAATTGATTCGCTAATAGAAAGAATTAATTCGGGAAAAGTTATTGAAGTCATTTTAGCACTCTCTACAACAATGGAAGGCGATACTACAAATTTTTACATCTACCGGAAATTAAAAGGTAAGGAAGTAAAAATTTCAACACTGGCACGTGGAGTTTCCATCGGCGACGAGTTGGAGTACACCGACGAAATTACCCTTGGTCGCTCTTTAACGAACCGTGTTCCTTTCGAAAATTCACTTGGGAAGTAAAAGATTACGCATCAGAAAGCTTTAATCTTTTCGTTATAAAAAGGAAAGCTTACATTTGGAAAACAAAAATTAACAAGCATAAAAGTGATTTTTCGCAACGGGAAAATATCCTGCGGGAAAAATACAAAATCTGAGAATGGAAATTTCAATTGTTATTGTCAACTACAACGTTAAGCATTTTCTTGAGCAATGCCTTCATTCGGTTGAAAAGGCATTAAAAAATGTACAGGGCGAAGTATTTGTTGTTG
>DASQBW010000701.1:0-2323 GCA_035635015.1 Draconibacterium sp.
TGCAAAAACATTTATGGGATTCAAAACAAGAATATTATCAAAGGTTACTGCATTAACAATTGTACAATACTTTAATCGGTTTATCAATGATAGACCAATTAATCATTTAAAATATGCAATCTAATTCACACAACGGGTTATAAACAATAATTTTAGGAGTATCAGAGTGGCTCAGCGGAAGATTGGGCTGGAACGTAACAACAATAAGAATTGCATTTGTAGTGGGCGTATTAATTTTTGGAGTAGGACTGGGATTGTACCTTATTCTTTGGATTGTGAAGATGTTTTCGAAGTAAAAAAGTTAATTATTCACTCATCCATCAGAAATTGACTTTCAAAGCCTTGTGCCATTCGATTGTGGCAATTAATTTTTGTAAATTTGCCCTGCAAAATATTTAAGATTAAACATTGGATAAACAAATCTTACTGGAAGGAATTGATCTCCTTGAATTTTTTGGAGTAAACAATTCAAAAATAGAACTGATAAAAAGGCTTTTCCCAAAAATCAAGATTACCGCCCGAGGCCATGCATTGTTTATACAGGGAGAACCAAAAGAGATAAAAACGTTTGAGAAAAAGTTCGCCCTCATTCTCGATCATTACTATCAGTACAATGTACTCACCGAAGAGATTATTCACGAATTACTGGATTCGGGCGTTTCATCGTTTGAAGAAAACGGAAGTAGTGAACCTGATATTATCGTATTTGGGAACAATGGTAAGCCGGTTCGTGCACGAACACCCAACCAACGCCGACTGGTAGAAAGCAACAGCAAAAACGATCTGATTTTTGCCATTGGCCCGGCCGGTACAGGGAAAACTTACACCGCTATTGCCCTGGCTGTTAGTGCGCTAAAAAATAAAGAGATCAAAAAGATTATTCTTAGCCGTCCGGCTGTTGAGGCCGGCGAGAACCTGGGATTTCTTCCCGGCGATTTAAAAGAAAAGATCGATCCGTATTTACAACCACTTTATGATGCTTTGCAGGATATGATCCCCCCGAAAAAGCTAGAGGAATTTCTGAAAGATGGCGTGATACAAATTGCCCCGCTGGCTTTTATGCGCGGACGAACATTGAGCAATGCTTACGTAATTCTCGACGAAGCACAAAACACCACGGTTAACCAGCTAAAAATGTTTTTAACACGGATGGGTTTAAACGCCAAATTTATTATTACGGGAGATGTTACGCAAATCGACCTTCCACGAAAAAGCCATTCGGGTCTAATACAGGCATTACGCATTTTAAAAGGCATTAAAAATATTTCAACCATCTATTTCGATAAGAAAGATATCGTTCGGCATAAACTGGTGCGTGATATTGTTGAGGCTTACGATAAACACGCCGAGGAGAAGATTGAGATAAAAACTGAAGCAAAAGAAAAAAACGATCAGTAAATTATTTTTTGAAGGAAAAAGAACAAAGGAAAAAGAGAGAAGGAGAAATTCAGAACATCCAGGATCAAGTATCCAGAATCGAGTATTCAGGATCCAGAATCAAGTCTTACAATTTTCTGAGTTAAACAAAAAGCAGCTAAATTTGTAATAAAGTCGAAACAGAATTTTAACGCAGACAAGAAGTAAAATACAACAATAAATATTCAACAAAAATGGGTAACGCACTTACAAAAACAAGTTTCAATTTTCCGGGACAAAAAAGCCATTACAAAGGTAAAGTTCGTGATGTATACAACATTAACGACGATTTTTTGGTGATGGTGGTTTCCGATCGTATTTCGGCATTCGATGTGGTTTTACCAAAAGGAATTCCTTTTAAAGGACAGGTACTAAATCAGATTGCCGAAAAATTTCTGGATGCCACTGCCGATATTGTTCCGAACTGGAAAATAGCAACACCCGATCCGAACGTAACAGTAGGTCATTTTTGCGAGACTTTCCCGGTAGAAATGATCGTGCGCGGTTATTTAACAGGGAGCTCGTGGAGATTGTATAAAAACGGCGGTCGCGATATTTGCGGAGTTCCACTTCCTGAAGGTTTGAAAGAACACCAGGCTTTTCCAGAGCCGTTGTTAACGCCAACAACCAAGGCAGAACAGGGTGCTCACGACGAAAATATTTCGCGCGAAGAGATCATTAAACAAGGATTGGTTTCGGAAGAAGATTACGTGGAACTGGAGCGCATTTCGCTGGAGCTGTTTAAACGCGGCAGCGAAATTGCCAAAGAAATGGGACTGATCTTGGTAGATACCAAATATGAGTTTGGTAAAAAAGATGGTCAGATTTACCTGATCGACGAAATTCATACACCCGACTCATCGCGTTATTTCTATGCCGACGGATACCAGGAGCGTTTTGATAAAGG
>DASQBW010000702.1:0-4354 GCA_035635015.1 Draconibacterium sp.
GGCTATAATTATTCTGATATCAACCTTAAACCTCATCTACTTCCTAAACCGGATAAATCGCCGGATATTCTACTTTTTTGATGCCATAAAAAACGAAGACTCGACGCTTCGATTCCCAAATAACATCGACAACAAAATTATAAACGACCTGAACCAAAGCCTGCAAAAGGTAAACGCACAAATACAACAAATTTACATAGACAACCAGAAGCAGGAACAGTATTTCCAGGCTTTAATTGAACACGCCGCCACCGGGATGTTCACTTTCAATAAAAAAGGTTTTATCCTGCATTCGAACAAACTGGCCAAACAACTTTTCGAAGTGGATGTACTCACACACATCAACCAATTGGAACGGATTGATGCCAAACTTTTTCAAACCATAAAAGAGATCGAGCCATCGGAGCAACACCTTATCACCTTGCATCTAAAAAGTGGGGTTATTCAATTGCTCATTAAGTCGAACTCGTTTATTTCGGAAAGCGATGAGATGATGCTAATTTCGGTGCACGACATTAAAAACCAGCTGG
This sequence comes from Draconibacterium sp., assembly GCA_035635015.1. Classification (GTDB taxonomy): domain Bacteria; phylum Bacteroidota; class Bacteroidia; order Bacteroidales; family Prolixibacteraceae; genus Draconibacterium. The sequence goes on from DASQBW010000702.1 coordinate 531, forward strand.
ATGAAAAAGAGCTGGAATCGTGGCGCAAACTGATACGCGTAATGATGCATGAGATTATGAATTCCATCACTCCTGTTACCTCGCTATCCGAAAGTCTGGCCGGATATTTCTACAAAGATGGCGCAACAGTATCGCCGGAAGATATTAATGTAAAAACAATAGAGACAACCATTCGGGGTTTGGAGGTAATTCGTGAACAAGGGAAGGGTTTGATAAACTTTGTGGAATCCTATCGAAAAATAACACGACTTCCGGCACCTGAAAAGAAAATCTTTCAGGTAAAAAACCTGATTGATCATATCAGCATTTTATCTTCTTCATTCGATAACGCTGAACATGTGGAATTATCGTGTAATGTCACACCTCCGGAGTTGGAATTGCATGCCGATGAAAAACAGATTTCGCAGGTATTGATTAACCTGGTAAAAAATGCGTATGAGGCCAATGCAACCAACGATAATGCTAAAATTACGATTAATGCAGCAATCAACAATGCAGGACACCCCGTCATTTCTGTCACCGATAACGGACCGGGAATTTCAGATGAATTAATGGATAGAATCTTTGTGCCCTTTTTTACCACAAAAGAAAACGGTTCGGGTATTGGGCTTAGTATTTCGCGCCAGATCATGCAATTGCACGGTGGCAGCCTGAAAATGAGCTCCGTCTCCGGAAAATATACTTCTGCTGTTTTGGTGTTTTAAGCCCTAATCTTATTTTCTACCGATTAATCGGTCGACCGAAAATTTGCCACTACCTGTTAGTAAAAGAACTAAGTAACTCACCAGAAAGAAAAAAGCAAGTTCTTTTCGGCCAAACGGATCGGCGCTATGGACGATAAACGCAGCAACAACCATATTAATAATCAGTGGAATTACTGCTAATCTTGTTCCTAAGCCAAGCATCACAAAGATGGAGCATAAAAACTCGGCAAAAACAACCAATACCAAAGAAACCTCGGGGCCCAAACCAATCGGATCACTAAACTGAAACTCACCTGAAAGCAAAAGCTGAAGTTTTGGTAAACCATGTGTAAGCATAAAACCACCAACGCTCAAACGCAAAATTAACAAAGATAGATTTATGCTCCCATTATTCAGCCTCGTTTGAAATATTCTCATCTTCTTAAAGTTTTAAACTATAACACGTTAAGGTGCAAATTGTTAAAAAAATTCCCGAAAATCAGGAGATTTTCGGGAATTTGATCTTGATATAAATCAACTTATACTAAGCGATTTTTGAATGCCACATCTCCATTTTACTGATTAATTCTAATGACCGAGAACGAATAACCCGGCAAAGTGTATTTCAGGTTATCTGAAACGGTAATTTTACTTTCCACCGGTTTCGCATTTTCATCTGCCGGATCACCTTTTAGCACACTGAGTGTTGCTTCGGAACCGGAAGCAATAAAATCAGACAGGTCAATTCCGGCATCAACATCGGCAGGTAATAAATTTGCCAACTTTATAATAATGTCGTTGGTTTTGCTGTCTTTAACTACTGAAACGGCGACCCGCTTTTTAACGTCCTCGCTATTTTCTGACAGTTTGATTTCTGAGGGGATATACGAATCGCCGGCATTGTTTCCATAAAGTTTTTGCACATAGTACCCCACGGTTGGATGTATTTCGGTGTTGCTAAAATAGATCAAATCAGGAGTCCACTGGGTAAAGCCTTCTTTTGCCAACAGTGGTGCGTACGAAGTCATGGTAACAATATCTGCATTCCGCTCAACTGAAGTCATATAAAGCGCTTCCGACAAAGCTGTTTCGATATTATTTGGACGGCCCGGTAAATGCGCCGCATATTCTCCAAGATATACTTCTGATTTGTTCCGGTCGTAACGATCGTAATAATCCTGGTTATGAATAAACCAACCCGGTGTTTGGTAATAATGCTCATCTACCATTGGTATCTCCAGTTTGGTAGCCAGGTCCCATCCTTCAACATAATCAGTTCCGGTATAAAACGGTCCTACGGTTCCAATGATTACAATTTCAGGATATTTCTCCTGAACCGCTTCGTAAATCATGGTAAAACGTTCTTCAAAAACATCAGTTATCAGGTCTTCATTTCCAATTCCCAAATATTTCAGGTTGAAAGGTTCAGGATGTCCGGCTTCGGCACGTACCTTACCCCATTTTGTGGTTGCATCGCCATTGGCCCATTCAATCAGGTCAAGCACTTCCTGAATGTAATCATCCATGTCCTCCATTGGAATTCCACCCTGCTGTCCGTGCCCACAATCCGATGAGTTTTGACAGGGAACACCTGCAGGTAAAACCGGTACCGGTTCTGCACCAATATCCTCACAAAACTGGAAATATTCGAAATAACCCAGTCCGGCCGACTGATGGTAATTCCAGATATTTCGTTGCGACACACGTGCTTCCAACGGACCAACAGTGCGGCTCCAACGATACATGTTATGCAAACCATCGCCATGTGCTACGCAGCCACCCGGAAAACGTACAAACGTTGGTTTTAAATCGGCAATCACCTGTGCCAAATCTGCACGTAATCCATTTTTGCGTTGTTTGAATGTATTTTGCGGGAAAAGCGAAATCATATCCAGAGCAATAGTACCAGTACTTTGTGGAACAACTTCCAGCGTAGCTTTATCAGACGAAGATTTTGCCGTTAACACAGCTTCCAGTTTTTTCCAGCTTCCCGATAAGTTTTTGGTTTTTGTCTCGGCCAAAACTTCATTGTTTTCACCAACAAGACGAATTACCAGATTGTCGTTTTTCCCGTCACCCGTTTTAGCAAAAATGCTGAAGTCGTATTTTTCACCTTCTTTCAACACAATTCCGTTAAAACCTTCGTTTACAAGCGCTGATCCGGTTTTATTAATTTCAAGTACCGCATAATGCTTGTTGTTTTCGTGAATTGGCGAAACACTGTCGATGCTAAAAGTAGCTCCGTCACCTTTTAAACTCCATGATTTTTTGGCATTCCAGGTTTTGTCTCTTCCCTGACGATCGGATATTTTGTATTCAAAACCACGGTTCTGAACCAGCTCGGCATACAAACCGCCATCGGCAGCATAGTTAATGTCTTCGAAGAATATTCCGATCAACATATCGCTAATGGCCTTACTCTTTTCCGGCATAAGCGAAACCGATGCTTCCACCTTCTGAAGATTCTTAAAACGCTCGGGATCTTTCGACATGTTGTCGTCTCTTTCCATCTGGTGAAACTCACTCCACTCGCTGTATTTGATCAGGGCATCAATTTTATCCCACGATAATTTGTTGATTACACCGGTTTGATCTTTGCCATCAACACGCACCGCTTGCCTCAAATTCAAACGATCAGATTTTGACCCTTTTTCGGTTGTAGAATACGTTTTAAAATCAGCTGTTGTGGTCTTATAGACTGATGGATTTGCACTGTCATCGCTGAGCCAGGTTATCAGGTAATAATTGTTTGGCTTGTCAAATGACACTTCAAGGCCAAACACATTGCCTTCTTCTACAACTTCAGGATACGACTGACGTTTCCAGTTATAAAGATCGGTAGTAGCGGCATGTGCAAACTGACCTATATTCGTATTCAAAGTCCACAGGCAATGCCATAAACCATCATTATCCTGAAACAAGAAAGGATCGAAAAGTTTTTTTTGTGTGCCCCAGCTTCCAAAGTCGCTGCTTAAAAAACTGAAATCAGGTCCGATTGAAAACCACTGTTCACCATCAACACTCCATGCATAGTTTAATCCAATACTGTTGCGTTGTTGTCCGGTGGTATAAGCAAAAACATAAGCCGAATCGGGCTCATTTGCTCTTAAAAGTACTGATGTGAATAGCAGTAATACCTGT
>DASQBW010000703.1:0-1562 GCA_035635015.1 Draconibacterium sp.
ACGATATACATACCGATACCCTGCTTGTCGACTTTGTTGTGTTTTCGGTGTGGCAGTTTTCTGCCTACCTGAAAAATCATAAATGGATGAACTTTTTGCTCGGAGCTATTGGTGTTGGACTGTCGATGCTGGCTAAAGGTCCGGTGGGAGTGGTAATTCCTGCTGCCGCCATTGGTGGACGTATGCTCGTTCATAAGCAAGTGAAAGAGATATTTAATTATCGTTGGCTTATTGCCCTGGTAATTGTTGGTATTATGATTATGCCGGCAATGGCCGGATTGCTTAATCAGTTTGGTTTAGAGGGAATTAAATTTTACTTCTGGACCAACAATGTAGGTCGTGTAACAGGTTCGTATCATGAAGGCAGCACCGATTACTTCTTTTACCTGCATACATCGTTGTATGTGCTGTTACCCTGGACCATATTTATGATTTATGGTTTTATTAAGGAAATAAAAATCCTGATTGGACAACGAAAAAGTGAAAATAAAGATTTTGAGGTGGTAAACCTTTTTGCTGTTGTTGTTTTTCTGGGAATTTTATCGGTAGCCAAACAGCAAAATCCGCACTATATGCTTTCGGCTGTTCCTTTTATATATATAATAAGTGCCAAATGGACGGTACGTTTATTTTCATCTGAAAACAAATCAACCACAAGGAATATAATCGCAGGAATAAATAAAGTAATTGTAGTTGTCGGGCCACTGGCGCTTTTGGTGCTACCGATTGTTGTGTTTCCCGAAAAGCGATTTTGGTTTTGGGGAATTTACATACTACTCTACGCAGGAGTACTGTTGATGGTGGTTAAGAAGATCAATTTGCAGAGGCAGATCATAATGTTAACATTTACAATTACGATGATGCTTTTTACAGTAAACGTAAACATGCTGCCAAATATGCTGAAATTTCATACTTCAAAAAGAGCAGCTGAACTATTCAATGAAGGGGCTCCCGAAGGTTCTACCTTGAGTATGTACACCACAAGTGCCCGGCTCTGGAATTTGTTTCTATATTCAAAAGCTCCAGGGAAGTATCTTATCGAAAAAGAAGATATGGAGGCATTTCTACCTAACCCGGGCGCCTGGATTTATACTTCTGAAGAGGGTTATGCCGATATGCAGGAGATGGGTGTGGATATGCGCGTGGTAGAAAAATTTGTAGAGCATAAACAATTAACCAGCCAGTCGGGGCGGTTTTTAAATCCAAAAACCAGAGCCAGTCGGTTTCTTACAATGTATCTTGTTGAACTGAAATAAGCTATTCAGATTCGTTGTTGGCTTATCTAATCTTTATAAGGCGATTGTTTCTTTGCAGTCGCCCATTATAGTCATTTTTCGTACTAAGATCAGAGTTTGTGCGTGATACTATCCATGATAGTAGTGTATGAACACGCCCTTATTCTTCCTTGTAAAGTTCTCAGACAATAATTGCAATAGCGATTTAAAAATCCTGCAATGTGATATTTGATGGTATTCTATGTGTTTATATGTAAAAACGGCAATAAAAACACTAAAAAGATATCAAATTGGTAAAATAATACATCAAATATTAATAATTTGTTA
>DASQBW010000704.1:0-2583 GCA_035635015.1 Draconibacterium sp.
CTTATTGTATTTTTTGAACAAGTGCTGCGTATTTCGCTTTAAATCATTTAGTAGCAAGTGATCCTCTTCGGTCATTTTAGCTGCATTTCGCGAACAAAGTTAACTTTTTTTCCTGATTGTAAAAGCAATTAAAATCGATTGCTCTCTTTTTATGCTAACAAAGCGATGTTAAACCGATGTACCCAATTGTGTTTTAAGGAAGTAGGTTTAGATAAAGCATGTGTGGCAGAACAAATACAAAAAATAAGGCTGAATGCATAATTTCATTATTTTTGACACCTTCAGAAAACAACAATGAGAATAAAATTACTAGTTATATTCCTCCTCTTTTCAACATTTGGCTTTGCCCAGGAACGCTATTATTCTGATCCTGTAAAAATTCCAATGCTTTTAAGCGGCAGTTTTGCTGAACTGCGCAGCAATCATTTTCATTCAGGAATTGATATAAAAACGCAGGGAGTTACCGGAATACCTGTTTATGCTGCAGCCGATGGTTATATTGCGCGCATTGCTGTTTCGCCAGGCAGCTATGGCAATGCACTTTATATTAACCACCCAAACGGAACAACAACGGTTTACGGACACTTAAGTGCGTTTAGCCTGGCGGTTGATAAATACGTAAAAGATCAGCAATATGGGAAAAAATCGTTTCAGGTTGACCTGCAACTTCCGCCTTACCTTTTTCCTGTAAAACAAGACGAAGAGATTGCCAAAAGCGGGAATACCGGAAGTTCCGGCGGGCCGCATTTGCATTTTGAGATTCGGGATACAAAAACTGAAGAACCTCTTAATCCACTAAATTTTGGCTTTCCGGTAACAGACAATATTGCTCCAAAAGTTTTTTCAGTTCTTATTGTCCCGCTAACAAAAGCATCGCATGTTGCTTATTCGGGCACACCCAAAAGTTACCCGGTTGTATTTTACGACGGGATATACCATTTGAAAAATAATCCAACAATCCCGGTTTGGGGCGAAATTGGAATCGCTGTTCAAACCAACGATTATTTTGATGGCACCTATAATAAGTGCGGCATTAACCTGCTTAGGATGTCGAAAAACAATGAAGAATTATTCACATTTGTATTAAATCGGTTCTCTTTTAACAATACACGTTATGTGAACAGCCACATTGTATACGATGAATTAAAAACATCAAAACGTAGTTTTATAAAAACCTGGCTCGAACCGGGGAACAAACTACCTATTTATACTCACATTGGATCGAAAGGCCGCATTATTCCTAAGAACGAACAAACCGATAATATTCAGATTGAATTACAGGATAGTTATCGTAACACATCGCTGTTAAACTTTTCTATTATTGGGAAAAAAGCTGAAACGGATATGAATACCCAGCCAACCGGGGAATTATTTACTTACGATACAAACAATAACTTTGAAAACGACTCTGCCCGGTTATTTATACCAGCCGGGGCATTATATTCCAATTTTAATTTTGAATATCGCACGGAACCTTCATCGGATGATTTTTTTACAGCTTATCATTTTTTTCATAATAACACTGTGCCACTCCACACTGATGCGACCATTGCCTTACGCACCAATGATTTACCTACAAATCTGCATTCGAAGGTGGTATTGGCCTACGTTCATCCGGTTACGGGCGAGTACAGTGCTGCCGGAGGCGAATACAAGAATGGATGGGTATCAACGCCAACACGAAATCTTGGTGTTTATGCCGTAACCGTTGACACCATTCCTCCCAAAATAACTCCTTTAAGCCTTAAAGACAACGCCCTTACCGAGTCTAAGCGAATTCGATTTAAAATTAAAGATGATCTCTCAGGTATAAAAAACATAGAAGGCATAATGGATGGTAAGTGGGCTTTGTTTGAATTCGATGCAAAATCAAGTACCATAACACATTATTTTGATGCAACCCGGTTTGATCTTGGCAAAAACCACCATTTTAAATTAACGGTTACTGATCATCGCGATAACACTTCAACTTATGAAGCGAATTTTTGGAAATAATTAATAACGATACATTACATTCGTTTAATACTTCATCCGGAATGGCGGTCATCCATTGAACAATAATCAAAAATTTCATAAACTACAGTTAAAACAAAATACCCGGTCGACTCTCAAACCAATAAAAATCATAAACTGATTTATTCAATTCATTATCTTTGTTCGCTTTGATTCAAATTAAAAACGTTGTTACGATGAAGAAGATTACTGTTGCAGGAATATTGGCTATGCTTTTGATGGTTATTAATCACCCCATTTCAATGGCATGTACTAATTTTTTAATTTCAAAAGGCGCTACTGTTGACGGATCAGCAATGATCACTTACGCCGCCGATTCGCATACCTTGTACGGCGAATTATATTATCAACCGGCAGCAGATTATCCTGAAGGAGCCATGCGTAAAATCTATGAATGGGATACCGGCATTTATCTTGGTGAAATTCCACAGCCTGCGCATACCTACAGCGTTATAGGTAATATGAATGAATTTCAGCTGGCCATAAGTGAAACCACTTTTGGAGGCCGCAGCGAACTGGAAAGTCAGAATGGTGCAATAATGGATTATGGCAGTCTGATATATGTTACTT
>DASQBW010000705.1:0-2562 GCA_035635015.1 Draconibacterium sp.
CCTGTAAACGCCGGAAAAATGATGGCAAAAACAACAAAGAAATTCTCAAAATTCCGGAACTGATCTTTTGCAAAAGGCAGGCTTGCCGATTCCGAAAATTCTGTCGATCCGAGAAAGAACATAACTATGGATACAAACAAAATGGCCACTACAAAATAAAGGGCTTTCACTCCCAGATTAGCACCTTTTTTTATTATAAGGAATGCTAAACCCGCCATAACGGGCAAACTGATGACCTGCCGCGGCAGAAAAAAATCGTACTGGTCGGCCAGCAGATTAAAGAAGAACTCAAACGCTTCGGTAAACGCAATGACATAAAACGCTACACTAATGGCCTGCGAAAAGAAAAGTGCAATACCAATTGTAGCACCAATATTCAATCCAAATGAGCGCGAGATAATAAAATATTCGCCACCGCCTTCAACACGTTTATTGGTTGCAATTTCGGAAATGGCAAGTGCCGTAGGAATGGTTACCAGGTGCCCCAGAAGAATGATGAGGATTACGCCCCAAAAACCCAGCGTTCCAACCGCGTATCCAAAACGAAGAAATAAAATAGCACCTAAAATGGTTGAAATAGCCGTAAGAAATACCGGGGCCGTTCCAAATTTGTTGCTTTGTGTAGTCATAAATGTTCGTTACAAATCTGAATGGAAAAGATAGAATGTTTTTTTGTTATTTAAGCAAACCAAAATCAATATTCGGCATATACTGCAAAACCTTTTTCTACCAGTTCGTCGTTAAGAGATTGTTCGTTGTCGGCCAGGTGGATAACTCCAATATAACGGCCAAACTTACCCACATCCTTATCGGTTTCAACAATCACTTCATTGTCATTGTTCGAAATTCGTTCAATAACAAATGCTTTGGCTTTCATGCCATTTTTATACTCTTCTGAATCCCTCTTTACATTATACGTTTCGGGGGTGTTTATACCGCGCAGACGAATACGCTGAAAAGTGGTGATTTTAAATCCGAGGTCGATAACCAGGTCGATGGTGTCGCCATCAACTACGCGGTCAACTGTTGCTTTGTATGTATACATTTCTGTTTATTTTGTTCCATTCAAGATACGGAATTGGAACTTAATTAAGTAGTTTAAACAGTAGTTTTTTAGAAAAGTACACCCGTTGCAGGGCTTGTTTTTATTCACTTAGTTTCGATCGCTTCTTTTGTATAAGTCGTTGTGTTGTACTAAATTCGGTAAACGAATTAAACTAAAATGCCTAAATTAATACAGTCGAAACCGTCGGGAGTAAGGCAGTGGGCTTTAATTCTGGCTCCATTGATCAGTCTGTTTGTCATTCTTTTTACCGATCTGGATCCGGAGAACAGAAATGTAACATACTGTTTTGCCATTGCCTTGCTGATGGCAATCTGGTGGATAACGGAAGCCATTCCTTTGGCAGTTACGGCCTTGCTTCCGGTAGCACTATTCCCCTTGTTTGGCGTGGTTGACGGAAAGACGATTTCTGCCATGTATTTTAACCACCTGATTTTTCTCTTTATCGGTGGGTTTTTAATGGCTTTTGCCATGGAGCGTTGGAATTTGCACCGGAGAATAGCATTACGTATTCTCATCGTTATGGGGATTAGTCCCGGACGTATTTTACTTGGATTTATGCTGGCTACATCCTTCCTCTCGATGTGGATGTCGAATACCGCCACCGCCATGATGATGGTTCCTATTGCACTTTCAATAATTTTGAAACTGGAGGAAAGTCTGGGAGATAAGAAAATGGGAAAGTATGCGATCGGTTTGCTTTTGGGAATTGCTTATTCGGCATCGATTGGCGGTGTTGCAACCCTGGTGGGCACGCCTCCCAATTTATCGTTTGCCCGGATTGTAAGCATCATTTTTCCTGAGATGACAGAAATCTCTTTTGCCGACTGGTTTATTTTTGCGCTCCCGGTAACTGTGCTTTTATTTGTGTTGGCCTGGCTTTTACTTTATGTCATGTACAAACCCAAAAAGAGCTGGAAAAAAGTTCATATCAACCAGTTTCGTAAGGAATATAACGCACTGGGAAAAGCAAAACCGGAGGAGAAGATCGTGCTGATCTTGTTCGTTATCCTGGCATTTTTATGGATATTCCGGTCAGGTTTTACAATTCAATCACTGGAGATTCCGGGTTGGTCGCGGTTGTTTAAAAATCCATCCTACATAAACGATGGTACAGTGGCCATATTTATTGCACTATTGCTCTTTATCCTGCCATCGAAATCAGAAAAAGGAGAGCGGATAATGAACTGGGAAACCGCGCGAAAAATTCCCTGGAACATTGTGCTTTTGTTTGGTGGCGGTTTTGCATTGGCACAAGGTTTTGTAGAATCCGGCCTTTCGGTTTGGTTTGGTGAGCAAATGGCCGGTCTTGCTAATGTTGAGCCAATAGTACTCACTTTTGCCAATGTTACCATGATGTCGTTTTTAACCGAACTGACTTCGAATACCGCCACTACCGAAATGATTCTGCCTATTCTTTCCGGGCTTTCAACCACGATAGAAGTAAATCCGCTGTTGCTAATGATTCCGGCAACGTTGGCGGCATCGCTGGCTTTTAT
>DASQBW010000706.1:0-11167 GCA_035635015.1 Draconibacterium sp.
TGAATTTAAAACCTTCTCGGCTGCCACAATTACCGAAGACGAAGTGCTGAAAGGCTACATTTATATTGTGTTGGCCAGCCAGGAATATGTTTCGGCGGCACAAACCGTAATCGGCAGTTATATCCTGGGTTTGTCCATCCGCTCTGTAATTATTATCCTCATTATTTCGGCGCTGGTGGGTTTGCTCGCCTTTTGGGTTATTACCAAAAAACTAAACCCGATCATCGACGGAATACAGGAATTTAAAACCGGGAACCTGGCATCGCGTATCGATGTGAAAAGCGAAGGAGAACTCGACCGGATTGCGTTGGTTTTTAACCAGATGGCCGATACCATTGAGCAAAATATACGCGAACTGGAAGGCGTTGACAATCTTCGCCGCGAGTTGATCAGCAATGTATCGCACGATTTGCGTACACCGGTTGCTTCTATTCAGGGGTATGCCGAAACACTGATTTTGAAGGAGGATAATATCTCGGATGAAGAACGGAAAAAATACCACCAGATCATATTTAAAAGTTGCGGTCGTTTGCAGCGGCTGGTCGAGGAATTGTTCGAGTTATCGAAACTGGAAACCAACCAGATTGAGCTTCACACCGAGCCATTCTCAATTTCTGAGCTGGTATACGATATTGTAAATAAATACCGCATTCTTTCGCAAAAGAAAGGTATTAACATTGATACTGTGATAGCCAAAAATGTTCCGGTGGTGGAGGCTGATATTTCGCTGATTAACCGGGTTTTGCAAAACCTGATTGATAATGCTATGAAATTTTGCCGCGAGGGCGACAGCATTAAAATAGAAATTGATGCTATAGAACCCGAAAAAGTGGAAGTTCGTGTGGTTGATTCTGGCCCCGGAATTAAACAGGAAGATCTTCCGAACGTTTTCCAGCGTTACTTTAAAGGTCGTAACGACGATCATGGAACAGGCCTCGGACTGGCCATCGTTAAAAAAATCATTGATCTGCATCATTCACACATCATGGTGCAAAGCCAATACGGAAATGGAGCTAAATTTATTTTCGATCTGCCAAAGGCGTTTTCGGCATAAAACACAAATTGATCCAGATAAGAAATAAATCTTTTCACCGCTGTACAATTAAAATAAATACATAAAAAGAGATTGCTTCACTTCGTTCGCGAGGGAACTTGTGACCGAAGCAATCTTTCTAACTTTTATTTAACTTGTATCTGTCATCGGCAACAAAGCAATCTTACATTTTTACCACACCCTGAAAAAGTTTATAAAAGCTTGAAAATCTTGTGACTTTGTTGTGATACTTTCTTCGGAATTTTGATGTGAGTTAACATTAAAATTCTAAAACGATGAAAACATTAAAATTACTTATGGTTGCAGCCTTTGCTGCTTTACTATTTACACAATGTGAGAAAGATGAGATGCCAGCAATTGAAACGAAAAGCGCAAGCTTACCCGATGTTGTTCCGGCAAAGATGTTTACGGTAACGGTTGAGAATATTTCGACACCTTACCCCTATTTTGCCGGTGGTGCGGAATTTGGCGTTACCGGTGGTGATGCCACTCCTCCGGCTCATCCCGGAGAAACAATAACGGTACAATTTCATGCCGGACCAAATCACAAATTATCTTTTGCCTCGATGTACGGTGCATCAAACGATTGGTTTTATGCACCTAACGATGACGGGATAGAACTCTTCCCCGGGGGATCGGCCCTGGAAGGTGATATTACAGGCATGGTATATTTATGGGATGCAGGGACAGAGGTTGACGGATCGACAACAGACGAAGAAGAAAGCAATCCGATTGAGATGGTTTCAACAACGGAAGAGAATATTCAGGTACTGCTTGATTACGATGATGTAAGTATGTTTACCTTAACCATTAATGTACTTCCCGAATCGGCAACACCTCTTTCACCTACTGCCTGGGTGGTTCATTCAATGGATCAGCACCCAATTTTTATGGAAGGTGAACTGGATTACGGAATGGGACTGGAAGCATTGGCAGAAACAGGGAATGCCGGGCCGCTTGGTGAAAAACTGGAAATGCACAGTGGTTATGTTTCACCAATAGCACCAATGCTTTGGGTAGTGCATGATAAAGATGAAATGCCGATTTTTACCAAAGGTACACCAGATCGTGGCGAAGGTTTAGAGCTATTGGCTGAAACCGGTTCTCCAAGTGAACTGGAGACCAGCCTGACTGACATGTGGTACGATGCAGGTAGTGGTGGTTCGCCAATAATACCCGGCGAAAAATACTCCTTCTCATTTAACGCGAAACCCGGACAGTATTTGAGTATTGCCAGCATGTTGGGAAAATCAAACGACGATTTCTTTGCCTTTGGCGACAGCGGAATCAAACTTGCATTTGGAAATGGAGGAAAAGACATTACCAGTGAAGTAATGCTTTGGGATGCCGGAACCGAAGTTAATGAATATCCGGGAGCAGGAATTCATGAAGGAGGCCCAGGCGATACCGGCATGGATGAAAACGGGGTAGTAAAACCGTTAAAACATGTTGATGACGGATTCTGGTGGCCGGATGCTTCTCAGGTAATAAAAGTTACCATCCAGAAAAATTAGAATTAGCTGAAGCTATTGAGGGAAAGACATTCAGAAAAGTCCATTGATGTAACGTCAATGGATTTTTTTATTTCTTTTCTAAATGGTTGGTGCCAAAACAAGCCATCTCACGTTCAGGAAAACCTACATCGAAAACAGTTTCAATTTCGTTATCGGCAAGAATATTTATGGTGAAACGTGCCCTTCCTCCCGGCACAAAGTTTTCTATTCGTTCGGTTTCAAATATCAATTGTTCGGGTGTTGAAATGGAGTCGTTCAGCGCATATTCGGTAAAATACCCTTCGTTGTGGTATTGACGGAATAGTACCACTTTTCGTGCACTTTCGAAACTTATAATTCCTTTGTCGTCGTGCACTTCGCCTTCTGTATTTTGTTCAGTCGGCTCAAACTCCGAGTGGTGTTTTACTTCGATATATTGCTTATTCATCAGCCACGAATAATCGGCTGTTATTTTTGATTTGGCATTGCCAAAACCTTCGCCGGTTCCTTCCCAGTGCCCGATAACCGATTCAAAACGAAGTAAGGGATTTTCCTGGGCAAACAAGCTAAACGATGCAATTACCAGAAAGAGGGTGATTAAACCTTTTAACTTCATTTTTTCTTCTTTTGATGGTACGACTTACGGTGTTTGTGCTGGCTGTTTCCTTTTTTGTATTTATGAAATTTCCCGTGTCCGTGCTTTTTCCCTTTCGAGGGAGTTCGCCATGCAGGGCCTTCGCCAAACTGCTCGGGTAGCGGAATTTTAAACACTTCGCGCTCAATCAGCTCCTCAATACGATGGAACTTGTACATGTCGTCTTCGTTCACCAGGGTAAGTGCCACACCTGTTGAGTCGGCACGGGCAGTACGTCCAACGCGGTGCACATAATCTTCGGCATCGCCCGGCACATCGTAGTTAATCACCAGATTGATGTCCTTGATGTCGATACCACGACTCATTACATCGGTTGCCACTAAAATACGAATTCGTCTTGAGCGAAATCCATTCAGCACACTTTCGCGGTCTTTCTGTTCCAGATCCGAAGAAATAGCTTCGGCATCAAAACCTTTCTTTTTTAGCCTTTTTGCTAATTCGTTGGTTACCCGCTTGGTTGAGCAGAAAATGATAACACTGCTGTAATCCGGGTTCTCCGAAATGAGGTGTGCCACCAAATCGCCCTTTTGTTTATCGTAAATGAGGTACGCGGCCTGTAACACGCCTTCTGCCGGTTTCGACATGGCAATGTTTATCTCTTTTGGTTTATTCAGAATCTCCGAAGCCAATTTCCGGATCTTCGGTGCCATTGTAGCACTGAACATCAGCGTTTGTCGCTCTTTTGGCAGGTACGAAATAATTTTTGTAATATCTTCGTAAAAACCTATGTCCAGCATACGGTCGGCTTCATCGAGAATCAGAAACTCTATCTTATCAAATTTTACGTATCCCAGGTTCAGGTGCGAAATCAATTTTCCTGGCGTAGCAATAATAATGTCGGCACCTTTTGTGAGCGCCCTTTTTTGTTGGCCCCATTCGTCGCCATCGCCACCGCCATACAAGGCAATGGAATGGATACCCATGGTATAGCCAATTCCCTGCACCTGCTGATCAATTTGCATGGCCAGCTCGCGCGTTGGCACAATAATCAGTGTTGAGGTTTCTCCGCCGGGTAAATCGGCAATTAAATCGAGGATTGGGAGCAAAAAAGCTGCTGTTTTTCCTGTTCCGGTCTGTGCACAGGCAATCAGGTCATTTCCTTCAAGAATGGTGGGAATAGCCTGCTCCTGAATTGGAGTAGCATTTTTAAATCCCATATATTCTATGGCATCCAACAAATCGTAGTTAATGCCAAGTTCTTCAAACGTCATTCAATTCTATTATTAGTGCTACAAATGTAGTTAAAATAAACGGCAGTTGCAGTGGCTCAAAATTATGTGTGAACCAAACTGTCAACAATTAAAAAGATCATCATAAAAAGGTAAAGGAAGTTGAGTTTGTAGAATGATGGGCGTACTCTAAATTCGTCCTGAACAAACACCGCCATGGTAAGCGACGAAAGCAGATAAAAGATGTAAAACATTAGCAAAAACATAATGAGTTTATTGCCGATTACAAAAAAAATAACCAGAAATGCCGATGCTACTGTAGTAAGAATCCAGGTGTAGGTTACCCGTTTTATTTGTAGCTCGGAAAAAAGCTGGTTCAAGCTTGGCAGTTTAGCCAATTTGTATTGTTCGCCAAACATCAATAGCAGCAACCAAAAATGCGGAATTTGCCCGATAAAAAAGAAAGCAGCTACCAGCAGAATAATTTCTGACATGAGACTGCCCCCTGCTCCTGCCCAGCCAATCATTGGAGGAATTGCACCAACCATCGATCCGGGAATAACCGCAAAAGCCGATATTTTTTTTGAGGGTGTATAAACGCCGTTATAAAAGAAAAGTGTGAGCCAGCTTAAAACTAGTGCCATTGGCGGATTACTTAACACGAGAATCAATGAACCGACAGCGGCAAAACCAATTGCCACCAACAAAGCATTTTTTGGGCTGATCTTTCCGGATGGCAGTGGCCTGTCTTTTGTGCGTGGCATTTGTGCATCCACATCGCGCTCCTGCCAGTGATTGATTACACTTGAACTGCAAGCCATAAAAAATACACCAAACAACAGCCACCATCCCTGTGCATCAACGGTATGTGTAAACAACACATAACCTGTTAATGCCGATAAAGCAATGGGTAGCGAAATTCGCACCTTGCCCAGTTCGAATATTATTTTTAGCTGTTGTTTCATTATTTTGTTTGAACCACATAAATCACATAAGACACAATAGAATTTTGCCTATTGTTTTTTTGTCTACTGCCTATCCATTCTGAAATCTTAAATCGTTAATCATCATTCGAAATTCATCCTTCGACTACGCTCAGGATGACGCTTTATATTTTGTCTACTGCCTATCCAATTACTCATTCACTCAATTACCAATTAATCCTTAATCACTAATCCTTTATTACTTCAACGTTTTCAGGTATTCAATAATATTATCGATGTCATCATCAGAGAGCTGCTCCTCGTACGACAGCATCAATCCTTTATTATATCCTTCAACGATATCGGCATTCGGCTCGTAAATCGATCTTCTTATGTATTCTTCGTCGACTGTAACCTGGCGGGTTTCGCGTCCGGTTTCCACCGTTTGTTCTTCGCCCCAAATCCCTTTAAAACTTGGGCCAACCAGTTTCGTCCCGTCAAGTGTGTGACAGGCAAAACAACCGATATTTTGCATAATTCGTTTACCCGTTGCGCCCGGAGAATCAATTGCGGCCGCCGATGCTGCTACATTCGTTGTATCAGTTATCCAGGTCTGAAAAGCAGAATCTTCCATTACCTCCACAAATGTATACATGTAGGAGTGTTGCAGTCCGCAATATTCGGCACAAAACAGCTCGTAGGTTCCCACTTTTTGCGGCTCAAACCACATGAAGTTATCTTTTTTGCCCGGAACCATGTCTTGCTTAACCCGGAATGCCGGAATGTAAAGACTATGCAACACATCCATTGCCACCAGGTTTAATTTTACCGGCTGATCCTTTGGCAAATAAAGTGTATCGGTTCTTCTGCCGTTATCGTATTCGAAACTAAAATTCCACATGCGGCCATATACAGTGATTTCCATTGCATCATCGGGTGCCTTCTGCATAGGTTTCCATCCGGCCCACCCGTAATAGAACATAAACAGGGTAAGTATAAAAGGTACAACTGTCCAAATAATCTCAAGTTTTACACTTCCTTCGATTTGAGTGGGTATTGGATTACGTTTTTTATTGTACTTGTACACAAAATAAATCATTACCACCGTTAACCCAATCAGGAAAGCGAATGAAATTCCCAGGATTACAAGAAACGCAGTATCTACTCCCTGTACAAAATTTGAAGCATTGGTTATTTCTGAGTTATACATAGCTACACTCTAAATAAATAATCTAAAAAGGTAACAACTATCATTACTACAAAGATGGCAAATACAAATCCCACCATCGCTTTTATGTATGGTTTATCGTACTTTAAATGCATAAAATAGGTTAAAACCAGAAAGGATTTAGCTATTGCAAAAATCAATGCGGCAGCTACGGTATATTCACGCAATTCGATATTCGTAATAAACACCGAAGAAAAAGTGAGTATAAGCAGTGCTATTAATATGACGAAATACAAACGATAAGGTACAATATGTGGTTTATCTCCGGACATAACTTGGTTTTTTAGTGAATTAAATAAAACAACGGGAAAAGGAATATCCATATCAGGTCAACAAGATGCCAGTACAGGCCACAATTATCGAGCAGCGATGGCCGTTCAATCTTAATTTTCCCGCTTATTAAGCCGCGGATAGCAAATCCCATGATTGCCATGCCTATAATAATGTGAAGAGCATGTAATCCTGTCATCACAAAATACAACCCAAAAAATAAAATCTCACCCTGGCTCATTTCATTCAGCATCTGCTCTGAGCCGGGCCAAATTCCATGCGAAAATTTTATTCCCCACTCAAAATATTTATTTACCAAAAAGGCAAAACCAATAAGAAAGGTAATTACCACTAATCCAATCGCCAGTTTACGCTGTCCTTTCCGTAATGCGGTAGTCGACATTGCAATGGTCATACTGCTTATCAGAAGAATAACTGTGTTTATTGTTCCTATTTTAGTATCAAGCTCTTCTGCTGCGAGGTGAAAAGCATCAGGATTTTTGTAGCGATATACCGCATAAACCACGAACAATACCCCAAACAGCAAAAGTTCTGTAAAAATGAACAACCACATTCCAATTTTCGACGATTCCTCGTCGTACATATCTGGATGCTCTACATCATGCGCATGTTCCATAATTCGTTTAGTTTATTTGTAATTGTAAGGTCCGTCATCTTCGCCAATTACCGGCTCTTTTTCGAAGTTTAATACAGGAGGGGGCGATGTTACCGTCCATTCCAACGTTTTACTGTGCCATGGATTCATTTCCGCCGGTTCTCCTTTTCTAACCGATCGAATCAGGTTAGCAAGAATGATGATAAAACCGGTTGCCAGAACCCAGGAACCAAATGTGCTCAAAATATTTCCTCCATGAAATTCTTCGAGGTAATCGTAATACCTGCGTGGCATTCCCATAATTCCGAGGTAAAACATTGGGGAGTAAAGGGCAAGAAACCCAATGGTAAAAACCAGCCAGCCAATATTAGCCCAGCCTTTGTCGTACATTCGCCCAAATATTTTTGGAAACCAATAGTGAATGGCAGCAAAAAAGGCAAAGCCGGTACCGCCAAACACTATATAATGGAAGTGGCCAACAACAAAAGCAGTATCGTGTACATGCACATCGGTGGCGAGCGAACCAAGAACCAGTCCGCTAAGTCCCCCAACCATAAAAACAAAAATAAACGATATTGCCCAGTAAAAGGGTGTTTGTATATTAATTGAACCTTTAAATAAGGTTGAAATCCAGTTAAATACTTTTATTGCACTAGGTATGGCAACAATAAAAGTCAGCAACGAGAAATAGTACTGCGCCGTACCACTCATCCCGGCTGTAAACATGTGATGCCCCCAAACCAGGTACCCAACAAATGCGATGGCCATGGTTGAGGCAATAATTGCTTTATAGCCAAAAATATGTTTCTGCGAGAAAGTAGGGATAATTTCAGAAATGGCCCCCATTGCCGGAAGGATCATAATATATACGGCCGGATGAGAATAGATCCAGAAAAGGTGCTGGTAAAGAATCGGATCGCCGCCCAAAGCAGGATCGAAGATGCCAACACCAAAAACTCTTTCCAGGGCCACAAGAACAAGTGTGATACCAACTACCGGAGTTGCCAGAAGCTGTATCCATGCAGTGCCATATAATGTCCACACAAACAGTGGAAGTTTAGTCCACTTTAAACCGGGACATCGTAAGCGGTGAATGGTTACCAAAAAGTTCAATCCGGTAAGAATGGATGAGAATCCCAGCACAAATGCCCCAAAAACAGCGGGTAACAAGTTGGTCCCTGTTTTAAAACTATAAGGTGCATAAAAAGTCCAGCCGGTATCGGGTGCGCCCTGTCCAAAAAGTAAAGCCACCAAAACCAAAACAACTCCGGTAACATAAAGCCACCACGACAAGAGGTTTATCTTTGGAAACGCAACATCTTTCGCTCCTATCATTAAAGGGAGCATAATGTTTCCGAATACGGCAGGTAATCCGGGTACAACCACCATAAAAATCATAATTACACCGTGCACTGTAAAAGTAGCATTGTAGGTTTGTGCTTCCATTATGGTTTTTCCGGGAGCCAGCAATTCAAATTTCATGGCAAGACCCAGCAACATTCCTATAGCAAACATGGTTGCAATAGAATACATGTAAAGTAATCCGATTCGTTTATGGTCGGTTGAAAAGATCCATCCAAGCAAACCTTTGTATTTTCCCTGATAGGTTAAATAATTTGCTCCGTTTACCACACTACTCATTTGCATAAAGTTTTGTTTAATTAGATTTTTTTGTTTTTGGTTTTAACACCAGTAGCAGCAACAGGACTATCGCAAAAAACAAAATAAGCGTTCCGCTGATTTTTGTAACGTTTAATACATAAGTCTGCCCTGCGGGATCGTATGAATAACAAAATCGTAATACCTTATTAATTGTTGGGCCGGATTGGCCTTTTGATGCTTCAACAATGGCCATCTTCCACTCAAAAGGAAGAAAATACAAACCATTTAAGTAACGGGTAATTTTCCCGTCGGGGCTTATCACAATTAGTGATGCAGCATGTGTAAAATCGTTTCCGGTTTTTTTGTACTTAAAACCGGTTGCGTTTGTAACCTTAACAATGCTGGCACTATCCGAAACAAAAAATTTCCAACCTGATTTTGCGGCTTCAATTTTATCCGAATTATTCATTAGGTTTAAATAGTTATCCTTTTTCCGAATACCTAAATCGATTGTCTCGCCCGGATCGAAACTAATCGTTAGCACCTGGTAATCTTTATCTGGTAATATCTCCGCTTTATCCATAACTCCGGCTACAGCTTCCATTAGCGGGCTGCAAATTCCCGGACAACGGTAATACACAAAATTCAGCACTGTTGGTTTATTGATAAGGTTGGCTAACCAAACCTGTTCGCCGGCTTCGTTTATCAGCGAAATACTATCGGGTAAATAATCATCAAGATGTTCCACCACCCCTATTTCAACATCATCGTCGGTAGCGGCAGGATTTATTACGCTTTGAGCATTTGAACCATTGGCAAGTAACAGAAAGATACCTGCAAGAAACATTGTAATATAATTTACAGTCTTTTTCATAGAAGCCAGACCAATACGGTAAGGTTTATTTTAGTTTTTAAATGAATAGTACGTTGTAACAGGCTTTAAGTTTTATCAATTTCACAATTCCGCGAAATACAATAATACCTTTTTACCTTATTTCATATCTTAAAACCACAAAATCCTTATAATGTTTATGTAAAGCATAAGTTTCTGTTGTTTTTTTACCGATCGAGTTCTTTCGGGCAATATTTTAGCTGAAAACAATAATATTTAAAGGCTTGAATTTTCAGGCAATTCTGTAATTTTATGCCACTTGACCAACAAGGGGAGCTTATTTATAATGTGTTTTACAGCATGTTTTTATGTGATCTATGTCACATTCAGGCATTGCTAAGTTCTTCAAAAAAATCCTTTATAAACAACACGAGAATGTATTTGTTCACCCGAAAAAAATATTTTTCCCGAACCCCAAACCTATCTCATCAGATATCAAGTTATTATAGCAAAAATAAAATTTTACAAATACACAAAAACACTGTAACTTACTCACTTATAACATTTAAAGTCAATTTAGTCTTTTATTATTGGGCTGGCTTGATTAGTTTGCCACTTTGCGCTTATTTTATAAATTCGTGAGGTTGAGAAACTAAATTTAGCTGAAATAACCATTGGGTTCAGCACTATAGTTCTAAAAAAATGTCTGTTTATGGAAAATAAATCACGCAGAAGTTTCGTGAAAAAGCTGGGTGTGTCAGTTGGTGCAGCCGGACTAGTTGGAGGCACCAGTCTTTTAAGTTCATGCAACCAGGTGGAGACCGCCTCAGGAGACACAATTAAGCTGCTTACATCGAGCGGAGAACTTGTTGAAGTAGACAAAGCACAGCTTAAACCTGCTGATATGCCAAGTCTTTCCGAAAATCAAAAGCGGGGAAGAAAAGGCTTGCCGGGCCGCAAATTTGTTATGGTTATCGATTTATCTAAATGCCGGAATGCACGCGAGTGCATGAAAGGTTGCCAAAAGCACCATCAGTTGCGTCCGGAGCAACACCACATAAATGTATTACAAATGCAGGATGCCGAACACACAGCTCCGTATTACATGCCAAAACCATGTCAGCATTGCGATAACCCGCCATGTACAAAAGTGTGTCCGGTTAACGCAACTTTCAAACGCGAAGATGGCATTGTTCTAATTGATAATGAGCGTTGTATTGGCTGTCGTTTCTGTATTGCTGCCTGTCCATATTCGGCAAGGGTTTTCAATTGGTTTGAGCCACGCGATGCTGAGAAATACGAAGGCGTAACATATAATATAGAAG
>DASQBW010000707.1:0-1562 GCA_035635015.1 Draconibacterium sp.
ATGGTATGCGTTGTGGTTTCTTCCCAGTTAACTGTACCAACGGGCAAATAGGTAAAAGTCCAATCATATTCCTGGTTCAGGTTGTCGTTTACCGGCACCACTAAATGCTTATCACCATCAATATAAGCAACGCAATTACCCCTGTCAGAACCGGTTTTGGTCCATAATTCTATCAGGTACTTTCCTTTCTGTATACTTGGTAAATCAAATTCAATCCACCAATAGCCATCACTGGTAATGAAACAATCATTATCCATAAAGTTCATGTCACCTTTATAGTAGAACTGAAGGTAGTCGCCACCGCCCCAATGAACATTATGGAAATAGTCTTTTTGATAAAAGTTCCCCATTTCCCGTTCACGGTAACATTCTTCTGACTGTACGTCAGGATAGTCGGTAAACTGCCATTCAAAAACACCTGATTTGTGTTGAACCGTAAGTTTCTTATCAATGGCATGTATTACACCATTTTTAGCAGGAAAGTTCTTGCCTTCCAACGTATTGATAATGGTTACAAAGTAAGGATTGTCAGGATCATCAGAAACTTCAAATTTGTTAAACCCTTTTTCTACTTTAACCGAAACTAAGTTATTCCGGGTAATGGTATAATAAGAAGTAGATGAAAAATCATATTTGTAATAGCTTCCTTCTAAACAATGATAGTCGGCAAACTGAAACAACGGATTTCCGGGTTTTGAGTATTGGCTTGCATCGCTACCGGCACCCAACGAATCTATCAGAATCTCAAAGCTGGAAATACCGTCTTTCATAAAAATAGAGTCAGGTACAGCTAAAATGGTATAGCGTACTCTTGATTCAACCCTGCCAAAAGGAAGGGAGATCTTATGCAATGTATCAGACAGTCCTGCTGAAACAAGTGCTTGTGTAAAAATGGTATATTCATCATTTTCGGTTAAAATATCCAAAACATCCTTTTCTATCACTTCAATAACTTTGTTTATTTCATGCACGTAACCATTGGCACACAGGTTATCTTTATTTGTAATCTGGGCTGTTTTATTAATGGAAATGACTCCGGTGATAAGGTCAAAATCGATTACCAGAAAATCACCATTGGCATTTGCTTTTTCCAACGCGGCATCGCTCATATCGCCGGTTTTAATTTCAGCCGGAATAAAGTGATTACGTACCAATTCGTTCAAATCTTCAAGAGGTATATCCATTATAGATGTATTGCCTAAATAGGCTTCCATGGCCTCATCGGTGGGAACAAACAACGTGAAGGGGCCGCGTGTTCTTAACAAGTCCATCAAATTAATGTTGGATCCATCATCAAAGTCTGTTGTTGATAACCTTTCCAAAGCAGTATAAAACAGAGAATATTTATCTTGTATTTCTTCCTGCTCCAAATATTCCATTATCTGTAAATCTTCATCATCAATAGGTGGCGGTACAGGCTCATTTTCACAACGAGTTACCAAAAGCATGGTTAGTATACTAAACACAACCCATTTCATTTTTTTTGTTATGTTACTTATTGTTTTCATAATAGCTTTTTTAGATATGTTATTATTTAAATTTAATGATGTACTATTTATTAC
>DASQBW010000708.1:0-3433 GCA_035635015.1 Draconibacterium sp.
TTGTAATACGATTCGAACGAAGGAGTTGCCGAACCCAGCAAAACTTTTGCATCGTTTTGATAACCCAAAACTACCGCCATATCGCGGGCATTGTAGCGAGGCGCGGGATCAAACTGCTTAAACGAGTTTTCGTGCTCTTCATCAACGATAACAATTCCCAGTTTCGAGAAAGGTAAAAATACCGCCGAACGTGCACCTAATACCACTTGGTAACCTTCTTTAGGATTATCGTTGAACTGCAACACTTTTTCCCAGATTTCAACACGTTCCTGGCTGTTTAGTTTCGAGTGGTAAATGCCCACTTTATTGCCAAATACGTTTTTTAAGCGTTTTACAATTTGCGTGGTAAGCGCAATTTCCGGAACGAGATACAAAGCCTGTCTTCCGGTTTTTATGATTTCATCGATAAGATGAATATAAATCTCGGTTTTTCCGCTGGCCGTGATTCCGTGTATAAGCGTAACTTGCTGTGTTTCAAAAGTACTTTGTATTTGCTCGTAAGCTTTTGCCTGGTATTTGTTCAGCAGGTTAATGCTTACCTGTTCTATTTTTTCTTCCTCCAGCCTCGAAACCTGTTTTTGGTGTTCGGCAAGTACTTTCTTTTTTACCAGCTCTTTTACAAGATTAGGCGAAAAAGCAGTTCCGGCCAGTAATTCTTTTTTGGGTAGTTCAATAATTTGCTCATCAGAAAAAGTATTGGTAACCGTGCAAAAATGAAAAAGCAGTTCCAGTTGCTTTTTTGCGCGCTTCAACGAGTCGGCCTTTTCCTGAAGCACTTTCTCGGAAGAAATGCTGCTGTGCAGTTTTATAAAAGCCTCGGTTTTTGGTTTGTATTTGCTGCTGATTTTTTCCTCGGCGTAAACGACTTTTTTGTCCATCAACGAGCGAAGTGCCTGGTATGAAAATTCAGTGCCCAGTTTGTGCTCGATATCCGAAAGTTGCGAAACATCTTCCTGTAATTGTCGGATAATCAGTTCTTCTTTTGGGCTCAGATTTACCGGTTCGTCAATGCCGGTTAAGTAGAGTTTCGATTTACTTTCGAGTTTTAATCCCGTTGGCAGCGCGGCCCGAAACACGTCGCCCAGTGTACAACAATAATATTGTGCCAGCCATTGCCACAACTTAAAATTTACCGGAAAAATTATAGGGTGATCATCAAGGATTTCCTGAACTTGCTTTATCTCCAGATCATCCGGCTTTTTATCTGAAAGCGAGATGACCAGTGCCGCGTACAACTTCCTTTTGCCAAACTGTACAATTACCCGTTTCCCCGGAGCAATATCGTTCTCCAGCGATGCAGGTACTTTGTAGCTAAAGCTATCGTGCAGCGACAGGGGTACTATTACTTGTGCAAAAAGTTCAGGCATAAAAAATATTTGTCTAAAAGTACGGGAAATTATGGAATGCAGTCAAAAATCTCAATCGAAGTTAGTGTAGATCCATTTTTCCACATCTTCCATCAGCCAGTTAGGTGTTGAGGTAGCACCACAGATACCCACAGACTTAACGCCATCAAACCATTCGGGTTTTATTTCGTTGAGATTTGAAATGAAATACGAATCGTCGTTTACCTCTTTGCAAATGGTGTACAGGTACTGTCCGTTCGAGCTTTTTCGTCCGGCAACAAACAAAATCATATCAAAGCGCTCGGCAAATTTCTTCAGGTTTGGAACGCGGTTCGACACCTGACGGCAGATGGTATCTTTAATTTCAACCGGAACGGCCGGGTCGGTAGTCTCTTTTACCTTATGGGCAATGGCATGAAAGTCTTCAATACGCTTTGTTGTTTGTGAATACAGTGAAACAGGACGATTCTTATCAATCTTATCAACATCGTCAATGCTTTCGATAATGATTGCATTGTGTTTTGTTTGTCCGTTAAGCCCTTCAATTTCGGCGTGCCCTTTTTTGCCGTAAATAACTACCTGGCCTTCCATTTGCGAATGTTTGGAATACGAGCTTTTAACTTTTTCCTGTAAAGTTAGTACAACCGGGCAGGTTGCATCAATCAATTCCACATTGTTCGCTTCTGCATATTCGTATGTTTCAGGCGGTTCGCCATGCGCGCGAATTAATACTTTGCAGTTACTGAGGGTAAAAAATTCCTCTTTCGATATTGATTTTAATCCCATTTTTTCCAGGCGTTCCACTTCCATCCCGTTATGAACTATATCGCCCAAGCAATACAATTGGTTCGCCTGCTTCAACTCATCCTCCGCTGCTTTGATGGCATTGATTACACCAAAACAAAATCCCGACCTTCTATCTATCTCAACAATCATTTTCCTTCAGTAATTTCTATTACTTTGTTAACGGCCCAATCCAATTGTTGTTCGCGCGTTAGTTCACTATTATCAAGAATTAGTGCATCATCGGCTTGTTTTAAGGGACTTACTGCACGTGTGGAATCGATTTTATCGCGACCTTCAACATTTGCCAGAATCTCATCAAAACTAACTCTGTCACCTTTTTCAGTAAGTTCGAGATAGCGGCGCTGTGCGCGAATTTCGGGCGAGGCCGTCATGAATATCTTTAGTTCGGCATCGGGGAAAACCACTGTGCCAATATCGCGGCCATCCATAACAATGCCTTTGTTTTTGCCGTTTTCGCGTTGCTGACGTACCATTTCGTGGCGCACTTCAGCAATGGTACTTATTGGGCTTACATTTTCAGAAACTTCCAACTGGCGGATCTCATCTTCCACATTTTCGCCATTCAGAAACGTGGTGTTTTTTCCGGCTTCTTCATCCCATTTGAAAGTGATATTAATGTCTTTCAACCCATCGATAATCTTTTGAGTATCGGGAACTTTATTTTCGATCCATCCGTTTCGCAGGGCAACCAGGGTTACAACACGGTACATGGCTCCGGTGTCGATATAAACGTAACCCAACTCTTGTGCAAGTGATTTAGCCATGGTGCTTTTACCACAGGACGAATGTCCATCGATAGCGATGATAATCTTTTTGTCGTTCATCTTTCTTCTTGGAATTTGAAGCAAAGATGGGGAAATTTTAATTAAGATTCAATTGTCTGTTTTATGTGTTTTCTAAACAAAATTTTGAGGATTAATATTCATGGAAGAAACATAATTTCATTGTTTGATAATATGCTCGAGGTTTGTTGTTGAGCTTAACTGTAATCAAATTGTAGCTTTTTATCGTCAACAGTGGCTTTTTTGAATCCTTTTTCAGCCAGAGGAAAAAGGATTTCCGTCTGGACAGACAATTCAACTTGCTCAATTGCATAAATTTATCAACTTTTACACTCAAATTATTCCACCATGAAAAAGACAAATGCTGCCCGTTTACTCGACAGCAAAAAGATATCGTACGAGTTGGTAGAATACCATGTTGATGAGGCGGACTTAAGTGCCACACACGTTGCCGAATCGTTGGGGCAAAATGTGGAGCAGGTTTTTAAGACCCTGGTT
>DASQBW010000709.1:0-9048 GCA_035635015.1 Draconibacterium sp.
GGACCAAAGTATTTACGTTGCAGGTTTTTGTAGTCTTTCTCTTTAGTAATAATTACATCTTCGCGCTTACGTTTCATATCTTCCGAAAGCAAAACACTTTCTGCCTGAAAGTCTTGGTACATCTGCTCAATTTCGGCATGCATCGATTCTAGCTCTTTTTGGTACTGCGATGATAACTGATTCAGCTGCTCCTGGGCTGCGTTAAACGATGGAATATTCTCCATTATATATTCAGTATCGATAAAAGCGTGTTTCTGAGCTTGTGCAAATACAATTACTGACAAAAGTACTGCAATTGTTAAGATTATTTTCTTCATGGCAAATTCTTTTAAGTTAAACTGAATTTTGTATATCATATTTTATGCCAAAACCAAAATTTTAAAACTGTTGCCCTATAACAAAGTGGAACTGACTTCCTGCGGCATCCGGTACTCCGGGCACATCATCAAATCCATACCCCCAGTCAATTCCCATTAAACCAAACATCGGTAAGAAAATTCGGACTCCCACACCGGCCGAGCGGTGCAATTTAAATGGGACATAATTCTGGAAACTTAGTCCGGCATTACCTGCCTCAAGAAAAGCCAGGGCATAAATTGTTGCACTTGGTTTTAATGTTATCGGAAACCGAAGTTCGGATGTAAACTTTGAGTACATATTCGATCCATTTGACCGTCCGCTCAAACTATAATCTTTGTAACCTCTTAAAGCAATGTAGTCGGTTCCGTAGATGTTATATCCCGACATACCTGAACCTCCAACAATAAATCCTTCAAATGGCGATTGGCGTCCTTTATCAAAATAGCCCAGAAATCCAAACTCCAATGCCGTCCTCAATACCAAAGTATGCTCACTTGTCGGGTCGGTAAGTGGCGTAAACCATTCCGATTTCAATAACCATTTATGGTATTCAATCCACTTGTAACGTTCTTTATTCGATATACTTTCATCCGAATAGTCTTTGCTGTTAAACATTGAATATGGCGGAGTTAACTTTAAAGCTAAAGAGATATTTGAGCCACTGCGGGAAAAGAGTGGATTATCAACAGAATTACGGCCGAAAACGGTTTTAAAGCTGAAATTGTTAAACGTTCCGTTCACCTGTCCGGTTTCGTCAGCAAGGAACGAAAAATAACCGCCCATATTTCGAAGGTTATAATGTTCCAGTGAAACCTCGTGATAAACGGTAAACCAATCATCCGGCCACGATAAACGATAACCATATCCTAGTGCCAAAGCTGTTGTCTCCCAAATTTGTTCATCTTCATTCGAATCTTTCTCCGATTCATAATTATACTGGTATTGTGGATAACTATTGTAACCATAACCATAAGGAGAATAGCCACTGCCATAGGGAGAATAACCATAACCACCTCCATAACCACCATAGCCATAAGGAGAATAGCCATAGTTACTTCCGTAACCATAAGGATTATAGCTTTGGTAGTACTTTTGGGCACTGTAGTTAATTCGTGAGTGAGAAAGTGATACCGAAAAAGAGTTAGGCTTTTTACCTCCCAACCAGGGCTCGATAAACGACAAGCTTACTGTGCGGTAATATTTTCCACTGGTTTGGTAACGTACACTCAGCGTTTGTCCATCGCCGGTTGGTAATGGCCTCCAGGCTTCTTTGTTAAAAATGTTGCGCACCGAAAAGTTGGCAAATTTTAAACCAACCGAACCAACAAACATACCTGCGCCCCAACCACCTGACAACTCAATCTGGTCGTTGGCCTTTTCTTGTAACTGATATTCAATGTCCACAGTACCATCTTCAGGGTGTGGATCTACTTGAGGATTAATCGCCTCAGGATCGAAGTGCCCTAACTGAGCCAATTCCCTGTACGAACGCATTAATAAAGTTTTGCTGAAAAGATCGCCGGGATAAGTACGAATTTCCCTGCGGGCAACGTGTTCGTGTGTTTTTGTGTTACCAACAATACGAACTTCATTAATTGTTGCTTGCTCTCCTTCAATAATGCGCATTTCGTAGTTAATGGTATCCTCATTAATGTTAACTTCTATGGGGTCAAGACTAAAAAACAGATAGCCACGGTCGAGGTAAACATTATTCATACCTTCTTGGTCATCAAAAAGGCGTTTATCCAATATCTTTTGGTTAAAAACATCTCCTTTTTCAATCCCTAACACCATGTCGAGATAATCTGAAGGGAAGACGGTATTTCCAACCCATCGAATATCTCCAAAATAGTATTTATTACCTTCTTCAACATCAATATCAATGTTAACCCGTGTTTTATTTTTTCGGCCAACTTCTACCTGAGAAACTGAATCCTGGAGAATAATAGCATCTCGATAACCTTTTTCGTTATACTTATCGATGATGTTTGCCTTATCGTTTTTGTATTCCTCCTCAAGAAATTTCTTTGTTTTGAAAAAGTTACGCAGCGATTTTTCATTTGTTTTTTTCATGGCACGCTCTAGCGTAACATCCGAAAGTGCTTCGTTACCATTAATGTCAATATTATTAACTTTAACTTTTTCCTTTTTATCAACATTAATGTCGAGAATTACACTGTTATTTTGTGTAGTGTCATCGCGCTGAACAATACTTACCTCTGTATTCAAATATCCTTTTTCGTGAAAAATATCTTTTATCTTACGTTCGGTGCCGTTAACCGCATGCTGAGTTATCTGACTGCCCTTAAGTAATAATACTTTTTCCAGGATATCATCCCGCTCTGATTTTGATACTCCGTAAAAATTATAATCGGCCAAACGCGGTTGCTCTTGCAAATATATGTCTAACCATATTTCATTACCAACAACTTTAGTTGCCTGTATTTTAACATCGGAAAACAAACCTTGTTGCCAAAGTTTTTTTATGGCCAGTGTTATTTCCTCTCCCGGCACCATTATTTCATCCCCCACTTTAAGCCCTGATAAATGGATTAAAGTATTTTTATCCAAATATCTGATTCCTGATACCTGCACATCGGCAATGGTGTATTCGCGTTTACTCGAATAGTAAATTGAAAAGTTTGTACTATCGGCTTCCTGCGCAAATAACTGTGGTACAAACAGTGTAAAAAGGAATAAAAAGGCGACTAATGGTCTTTTGATTCTACTCATAAAATTAGCTCGTTAACTGTTCACTTGTTTTTCCAAATCTTCTCTCTCTGTTCTGATAATCAATAATGGCTTCAAACAAATCTTCTTTTCTGAAATCAGGCCAGAATTTGCTGGTAAAATACAATTCAGCATAAGCTATCTGCCACAATAAAAAATTACTTATCCGAAATTCGCCACTGGTTCTTATCAGCAGCTCCGGATCTGGTAATTCGGCCGTGGATAAATAGCCCTGGAACAGTTCGTTATTTATTGTTTCTTGTGAAATCTTGTTGTTGGCCAAATCGCTGGCCAGGTTTTTTACGGCATTAATCACATCCCATCTTCCACTGTAACTTAACGCCAGCACCAGATTTAATCCGGTATTCTTTTTCAATGCTTCGACGCAACCGTTTAGTTTGAATCGTACCTTTTCGGGCATAGACTCAACATCCCCAATTACACTCAGCCTTACGTTGTTTTTATGTAATTTTTCGGTTTCGGCTTCTATGGCGTGCACCAAGAGTTCCATGAGAGCGTCGACTTCTTCTTTGGGCCGATCCCAGTTTTCGGTAGAAAATGCATACAAAGTCAGGTGTTTTACACCAACTTCTCCGGCTCCTTCAACCACCGAACGAACAGACTCGACACCATTTTCATGCCCCATAACGCGGGGTTTGCCATGTTTGGCCGCCCACCTTCCATTGCCATCCATAATTATGGCAATGTGCTTTGGAATATTATTTTTGTCTAACCTGTTATCTGTTTTCATCACCAATTTTTAGCATCATAGGCCGGACAAGCCTTTTTGCCTATAAAAATCATATATGTAAGATGCACTCCTAAATATCCTGCCCAGTCGTTATTATGCGATCCGTCATTGTATGTAACTGTTTCGTTAAAACCGTTTACATGTGCCAGCGGATCGTCAAGATCATCCAGTTGATCGCTCATATATTTTCGCATCTGGTACTCAATCCCTAATCCAAGTCGTTCGCCAATGGTATACTTAAATCCTATCCCGAACGGAATTGTAGGCGTTACTACCGACTCTTCATAGTCCCTTATTATCGGATTTCCTGTTGCCGGATCAAATACCAATTCCGGGTGGTCCGGATTAAATCCCAATATACCTTCCGGTCCTAAAGGATCTGTCGCCAATCGACCCGTTGTAAACGTGTATGGAAAATAAGCAACACCAATACCCATTGTAACATAAGGAGTAAAGCGTAGTTTCTTTTTCCCCAAAATATACCGTAGGAAATTTATTTCTGCCTGTAATGTCAAATCCTGTACGGTTTTATCAAACTCCCAGGGTGCGGTCTCAACAGTTCCTGCACTCGAAAATTTTCCGGTAAGAAACATAGCACGCATGGCAACACGGGCATTAAAATTATACCTAAAATACGCTCCAAAATTTAAATTGAACGTTTGAAACGGGGTATCTTCATCCATGTCGCCATGAACCGCTGTTAATGTACCTCCCCATATTCCAATGTCAGCTGTTTTTTGTGCATGTACTGAAACAGTAACTAAAACTGTTACAAACACCAATACTAATTTCTTCATCTTGGTATTCAAATTCGTTTATTTAACAATAGTTTCAGACATGTTATTTTTTCATATTCCTCATTCTGATATGGAACTTTTTCTTCCGGGTTTGTTGAATATTTTTTTATACAATTCATGCATTGATATGAACAAAAACCAACAAGCAAAACACTTCCATAACAAACTGATTATCAACGAACTTAAACGTAAAAAAACGTTTTAACTTTTGCTTTCAAAAGCTACAAAAGTAATATAATTATAAAAATAACATGCCCCTTTGCTATTATAAAACCCAAACAAAGATTAAAAATTGTTAAGTAGGCCTGTGAAATTCAGTTTCTTCGGTCTATTCCCCACATAAGTTTGGTGCGAAGCGTATTAAAAAACGACTGTTCCGGTAATTGGAGTGTTTTCAGTTTAAAGCCAGCTTTCTTCACCTTAATCTTTGTAGAAAATTCAACGCCTTCTGATCGCGAATCAAGTGAGGTAAGATAGTGTGTTCCCCTCCCTTCTACCTGGAGTTCAATCTCGCAATTGTCGGGAACAACTATGGGTCGGATCGTTAAATTATGCGGAGCCATCGGGGTAATAACAAAGTTTTCGGAATG
The DNA here is from genome assembly GCA_035635015.1 of Draconibacterium sp. GTDB lineage: Bacteria > Bacteroidota > Bacteroidia > Bacteroidales > Prolixibacteraceae > Draconibacterium. The sequence goes on from DASQBW010000709.1 coordinate 5,229, forward strand.
AGGTGTAAGGATCGGGCCGCCTACACTAAGCGAATATGCTGTTGATCCGGTTGGGGTTGAAATAATTAAACCATCGGCCCAGTAATTGTTTAAAAATTCGCCATTTATACGGGCCGTAATATTCAACATCGATGAGTTATCAGTTTTTAACACGGTCATTTCATTCAGTGCATAATTAAAGTCGAGGTTCTCTCTGTCGGAGAAGTCAACTTTAAGCATAACACGTTCTATCACCTTATAATTCCCTTCGAAAATATTCTCAAGAGCGGGTTTTACCTGGTCGTTCGGGATGTCGGCCAAAAAACCTAACCTTCCGCCATTTAAACCAATTACAGGAATATCAAAATTACGGATATTTAGTACCGATTGAAGAAATGTACCATCACCGCCTACACTAAATATAAAGGCATTGTCTGTATCAAAATCGGTATAAGAATGAAAAAAAGAAGTATAATAGGTTGTGCTGTTTAGTTCCTCAACCAGGTGCGAATAAAAAGGTTTGTACAACTGTACTTTTATGTTCTTTGCTTTCAGGAAGCTAAAAAACTCCTGCAAAACTGGAACAAAATCGTCGGAAACAAAGGTGCCAAATACTGCAACTTTCACTATTATATTGGTATTAAATGTTCATAAATTTCATAAACTGATCGTACCGGTCTTTGTACAGGTCGCTTAACATCGATCGATCCTGGTAAATCGCTTTTACATTATAGTCATACCTCATTAAAGCCTGAACAACTCCGGATAACTCTTCCGAATCGAGCTTTAAAATTACGTCTAAAACATTTGAACCGGGTTTACGGTCTACAAAGAAACTCAGTATTTTAACATCGTTACTTTCTACAATCTGGCTGATTTGAGCCACCGAATAATCACTCACATTCATTTCAATAACAATTACTCCACCAATTTCCTGCAACGAAAACAGGCTTGCAAACCGCCTGGCCAGATCGTACAATGTTACTGCTCCCAAATAATAATGATCGTTATCGAGAACCGGCATTACACTTAGCTTGAGCTTATACATAACAATAGCCAGCTCGAAAATGTGCTGATCGGCATGTGCGTGCGTGGTGTTTAACTTGTTCAGCGCTGTTGAAATAGCAGCATCTACCAGGTTTAGGTCGTATACCAATTTGTCGGATACTAAACCAAGGTATTTATTGTCATCCACTACCGGGATATGCGACACCCGGTACACGTCCATATGGCTCAAAGCCTTACGCCCTGTTTCCGAACTTGTTACCGACGGGATGCTATCTGATATGAGTTTTTCTGCCAACAAAACTTTACTGTTTAATGTTAATTGTTCAACCTGAAAATAGTAACTTGCGTTTCTAAATTCATTCAAAGATGACCAGACTTAGTGTAAATATAAATAAAATTGCAACACTGCGAAACTCTCGTGGTGGCAAAGTGCCCAGCGTTAAAGATGCGGCAATAAATTGCCAGAAATTCGGGGCACAAGGCATAACCATTCATCCACGACCTGACGAACGGCACATTACCCGAAAAGATGTATATGAAATAAAACCATTGATAACAACTGAGTTCAATATTGAGGGATATCCGAGCGAAGATTTCCTGAAAATGGTCATCGAGGTGCAGGCCGACCAGGTTACGCTGGTTCCAGACAGTAACGACCAATTAACAAGCGATCATGGTTGGGATACCTGGAAACACCTTGGTTTTCTGAAAGATGTGATAGCCCGCTTGCAGGAAGCCGGCATTCGTACTTCTATCTTTGTCGATCCGGATGAAAAGGCAGTGGAAGGAGCAGCAGAAATTAAAACCGATCGAATAGAATTATATACCGAACCATATGCAACGCTTTACCCCATTGACCACGTAAAAGCCATAGCACCATTTGTTGCAGCAGCCAAAATTGCAGCAAATTTAGGTATCGATGTTAATGCCGGTCACGATTTAAGTTTGGAAAACCTGAATTATATGTACCATAAAATCCCCAACCTGAAAGAAGTTTCCATCGGGCATGCACTTATTGCCGATGCGCTTTATTTAGGATTGGAAACCTCCATACAAAAATATCTCGACTGCCTGAAATAGTACAAAATACAGCGGACAGAAGTTAACACAATATGGATTTATTTTACAGAAAACAAGGCAGCGGATCGCCACTGGTAATTATACACGGACTTTACGGTTCGTCGGATAACTGGATTAATATTTCAAAACATCTGGCAGATAAGCACACCGTTTACCTGATCGACCAGCGAAACCACGGAAGATCGGGATTCGCTGAAACGCACACTTACAACGACATGCGCAATGACCTGGAAGAGTTTTTCGAAAAGCACAACATCGAAAAAGCTACAATACTGGGGCACAGTATGGGTGGAAAAGTGGCTATGTGGTTTGCTGCCGACTTTCCGGAGAAAGTGGAGAAACTTGTTATTGCCGATATCGCACCAAAAGACTATCTTCAATTGCAGGAAGAAAGTCAGTTTTACCTTCACCGTAACATCCTTTTAGCCATGCAGGAAATTGATTTTTCGATCGTAAAATCGCGTAAGGATGTAGATGATTTTATGGCTGAAAAGATTGATGATAAAAGAATCAGAAAATTTCTGCTTAAAAACGTAGAGAAAAACAAATCGAAAAATCAATACCAGTGGCAGGTAAATGCAGAAGTACTTTACGATTACCTGGATGAAATTATTAGTGGAGTTAATATTCATTGGCTCGACGACCGGTTACCCATAACAGCCTACCCTGTAATTTTTATTCGCGGATTATTATCAAAATACATACAGGATGAAGACAAGCAATTGATTAAAGAGATTTACCCCGAAGCAAAAATCGTTGATATTCCTGAAGCCGGACATTGGCTGCATGCCGAGCAACCCACTAAATTTATGAAAGCCGTGATGTTGTGTTGTTAAAACTGAAGTTTAAAAACAATTGCTAAAATGATAAACTTCCAGATTGCATAACTCAATATTGTAAAACTGCTTACACTAAACGAACACCGAAAACTTTTTAGTTTTACCTTTCAACTTAAACTACCTGTTATACTTTTGGGTGGTTTCTTTCAAAAACTTCTTTTGCCCGGTCTTTAACTGTTTCCATTGAAATCGCCATTTCCAGTTACCAGATGCAGTACCAGGTGTATTCATGCGCGATTTTTCATCGAGTTCCAAAACATCCTGCATGGGCAAAATAGTAGTCTCGGCTACTGAAGCAATAGCCATCTCCAAAATCTGCTTCACTGGGTTTTCATCGGAGATATATTTCTCAACCTCTTGTTTTTCTCCTTCTTCCAGTGCATTCAACCATCCTAAAGTGGTATTGTTATCATGTGTTCCTGAATAAACAACAAAATTCTTATCGTAGTTATGCGGTAAATCCCGGTTGGCAGCATCTGTTGCAAAAGCAAATTGCAGTACTTTCATTCCTGGCAGATTAAAACGTTCACGCAAATGGTCAACTTCCGGTGTTATTGTCCCCAGGTCTTCAGCAATAAACGGCAATACTCCAATCTGACTTTTAATAAGGCTAAGCATTTCAAAACCTCCTGCAGGTTCCCATTGCCCGTTTATGGCCGTTTCTTCTGTTGCCGGAACTGCCCAATACGATTCGAGTCCACGAAAATGATCGATCCTAACCACGTTAAACATATTCAGGTTAAAATGAAGACGCGCCATCCACCAGTCGTAGTCACGCTCTTTTAAGCGGTTCCAGTCAAATACGGGATTCCCCCACAACTGGCCTGTTTCTGAAAAATAATCGGGTGGCACCCCCCCAACAACTGTCGGGTCCAGATTTTCATCCAGCAAAAATATATCGGTATTCGCCCAAA
>DASQBW010000710.1:0-3723 GCA_035635015.1 Draconibacterium sp.
GGTTTTATAGTTGGTCTTATTTCTAAGAATTTTGTGGTTATAAAAGTAAAAACCAGATGAGTTAAAACCAATAAAAATTATTTCTAATCCTTTGGTTCTCTATCACCTGAAAGGTAACAATTATATTAAAAACAAAAAGAGCCACTCACAGAGCAGCTCTTTTAATCATATATGCAATGTATTTTATTTCAAATTAGCCTGTGCAGCTGCAACACGTGCAATTGGCACACGGTACGGAGAACAACTTACGTAGTCCATCCCAACGCTGTCGCAGAACATCACTGATGAAGGCTCGCCACCGTGCTCACCACAAATACCAACTTTTAGATTTGGTTTCGTACTGCGGCCTTTATTAACACCAATTTTTACCACTTGGCCTACACCTTCCTGGTCGAGCACCTGGAAAGGATCGTTTTTCAAGATACCTTTTTCAATGTAGATTGGTAAGAATTTACCTGCATCATCACGTGAATAACCAAAGGTCATCTGCGTAAGGTCGTTTGTTCCGAATGAGAAGAACTCGGCATGCTCTGCTACTAAATCAGCAGTCATTGCAGCACGTGGAATCTCAATCATTGTTCCAACCATGTAGTCGCAAGTTGAACCTTTTTCTTCAAACACTTTTTGTGCTGTTGCATTAATAATATCGGCCTGCAATTTAAATTCTTTTACCGTACCAATAAGCGGAACCATGATTTCAGGTTTTGCATCAACGCCTTTTTGTTTCAGGTTTACGGCAGCCTCAATAATTGCGCGAGCCTGCATTTCAGTAATTTCAGGATATGTATTTCCTAAACGACATCCACGGTGACCTAACATTGGGTTAAATTCGTGAAGATCCTCAACCAGTGCTTTTACCTCTTCTACAGAAATACCCATTTCGTCGGCCATCTCTTTTTGGTTGGCTTCTTCGTGTGGTACAAATTCGTGTAATGGTGGATCGAGCAAACGAATAGTTACTCCGTAACCGGCCATTGCTTCCAAAATTCCTTCGAAATCCTCACGTTGGTAAGGCAGTAATTTATCTAATGCTTTGCGACGGTCAGCTTCTGTTTTAGCCAAAATCATTTCGCGCATTGCTTTAATTCTTTCTCCTTCGAAGAACATGTGCTCTGTACGGCAAAGACCTATTCCCTGCGCTCCAAAGTCGCGTGCAACCTGTGCATCGGCTGGAGAGTCAGCATTGGTACGAACTGTCATGCGGGTGAATTTGTCGGCCAGATCCATAATTTTAGCGAAGTTTCCACTCAGTTCAGGATCCATTGTATCCACTTTACCATCGTAAACTTCTCCGGTAGTACCATTCAACGAAATCCAGTCGCCTTCTTTAAATTCTTTTCCGTCGATAGTCATAATGCGGGTTTTGTAATTGATTTTTACATTACCTGCCCCCGACACACAACATTTGCCCATTCCACGGGCAACTACCGCAGCGTGTGATGTCATACCTCCGCGGGCAGTTAAAATACCTTTGGCAATGTGCATACCTTCCAAATCTTCCGGCGATGTTTCAACACGTACCAAAACTGCTTCAGGATATTTGTTGGCTTCATCGGCAAAGAATACAACCTGTCCAGTTGCAGCTCCCGGCGATGCCGGCAAACCTTTTGCCAATACACTTGCAGATTTCATGGCTTCAGTGTCGAAAACAGGGTGAAGTAACTCATCCAGTTTTGCTGCATCAATTCTTTGCAATGCTGTTTTTTCGTCGATACGACCTTCTTCCAGCATATCAATAGCAATATTTACCATTGCCGAACCAGTACGTTTTCCGTTACGGGTTTGCAACAACCACAATTTACCTTCCTGAATAGTGAACTCAAGATCCTGCATATCGCTGTAGTGGTCTTCCAGTTTTTGCTGTGTTTCGTTCAGCTGTCTGTACATTTCAGGCATCGCTTCTTCCAGCGATGGATATTTTGAGGCTCTTTCTTCTTCGCTTACTCCCTGAAGAGCAGCCCATTTTTTCGAACCTTCAATTGTAATTTCCTGTGGAGTACGAATACCTGCCACAACGTCTTCACCTTGTGCATCGATCAAATATTCGCCATTGAAGATATCTTCACCTGTAGCTGCGTCGCGGGTAAATGCAACACCTGTACCTGAATTCGATCCCATGTTTCCGAATACCATGGCCTGGCAGTTTACAGCTGTTCCCCACTCATCAGGAATTTGCTCTAAACGACGGTAAAGGATTGCGCGGTCGTTGTTCCAGCTGTTAAATACGGCTGCAACTGATCCCCAAAGTTGCTCCCATGGGTCGGTTGGGAAATCTTTTCCGGTAACTTTTTTTACTGCTGCTTTAAAACGTTTTACCAGTTCCTGCAAGTCTTCAGTAGTGAATTGAGTATCCAATGCAATACCTTTTTCTTCTTTCAACTGATCAATGATTTCTTCAAAAGGATCATGTTCTTCTTTACTGGCAGGTTTCATTTCCATTACAACATCGCCGTACATTTGTACAAAACGACGGTATGAATCCCATGCAAAACGAGAATTTCCCGATTTTTTCGCAATACCTTCAACGGCATCGTCGTTCATACCCAGGTTTAAAACGGTATCCATCATTCCGGGCATCGATGCACGAGCACCCGATCTTACCGACATCAAACAAGGGTTTTCTTTGCTACCGAATTCTGTTCCTGTTAGTTTCTCAACCAGTGCCACTGCGGCTTCAACTTCTGGTTTTATCAGGTCGAACGTTGCTTGCTGACCTTTTTCGTTGTACATGGTACAAACTTCTGTTGTAATCGTAAATCCGGGAGGAACAGGAACCCCAATGAGGTTCATTTCTGCAAGGTTGGCACCTTTACCTCCAAGAAGGTTTTTCATGTCTGCTTTACCCTCTGCCTGTCCGGCTCCGAAAGTATATACATGCTTTGTCATAAAATTGTAATTTTAGTTATAATATTTGAATAAGAATCATTATCAATAACGGGTCGCTAAAGTAACTCTATTTTTCCAATTTAGAAAGTTTTTAAAGTAGTTTAAAGCCTGTTTTAGAGGCATGTATCCGCAGGTATTCAATCATGCTTCTATTTGTATATGTAAAGTTGATTTTATGAGCATTTTGATTAAAGAAATTCAATTTAATGTACTGAAATGTATTCAAACTATTCTCATTTACCTCCTTCAGAATTATTAAAATACTGATTTTGTTCTACCAACAAAACCAAAGAACAATTGTTGAACTACCGGTCTTAACAATCTTTAACGTCTGTTGATACGAGTTAACGAAAAACCACTTTACTTTTGCAATATACAATTTGAATTGTTTAAGTGTTTTTTCATAGAGAATAGATTTGGTTAGGTTAGGAAACAGAGATGATGATAGTCGTCTCTGTTTTTTTATTTTGATACCTGAATATTCGCAAAAAACATTTTGATTGATATTTGGAAATTGTACTTGCTCACAGCAATTATCTAACATTCTTTAACTTTTGTTGATACGCGTTAACTAAAATCCGCTGTACATTTGTTGTATAAGTTTTGAATAGCTCAAACGTTTTTTTTTCATAAGATAGAATAAATTAGGAGACAGAGATGACGGCCATCATCTCTGTTTTTTTATGCAAAATCTGTCATTTCTTCACCATTACCACACAACTTCTGAAATAGTTTCCGAAACACAACTCCTGTCGTGACAATCTGTCTTTCAACGCCTTATGGTCTGCATTTTGGACAATAGCAATTGTTCTTAAAACATAAAGCAATGAATTTCAA
>DASQBW010000711.1:0-1706 GCA_035635015.1 Draconibacterium sp.
GTTGGATTCACCGGGTTCTTCGTATGGGCAGTACTCAACAAGCGAGTTGCAGGTGTTGCTGAATGAAGCGATAGAAGAGGAGGATTATGAAAAAGCATCTATTATTCGTGACGAGCTGAATAAGCGGGGTAAATAGATTCGCATAATTAACAAATTACCCCCTATCGCCACTTCCCGGCCATTGTTTCCTCAAAAGGGGCGGTTAGAGTTGGGGACGACAGGGGAGTAACGAAAAAGGAAATTAAATGAAACGCATAATTCTGTTGCTGGTGGTTATTGCCGCCTTTTTCTTTTTGCATCCTTTGGCAGTTCAGGCCGGCGATACATTCGTTGCAGCAACAGGTAATGCTGCAGAACAAAACATTACTTCAAATATTCTTTTGGCAAAAGAGCGACAAGCTCCTTTCTCTGTGCTTACCTTGTTTAGGGGATTATTAGGTATGGTAATGTTGGTTTTTGTGGGTTATATTTTTAGCTCCGATCGACGGAATATTCCATGGCGAACAGTTGGTATCGGTCTTTTAATGCAGATTTTACTGGCACTTGGTGTTTTGTATGTACCCATAGTACAAGCCGGATTCGAATTTTTTGGAAAAATCTTTATAAAAATTCTTGACTTTACGAAAGAAGGGAGCATATTCTTATTGGGCGATTTAATGGACGTGGATGCTTACGGTTATATTTTTCTTTTCCAGGTGTTGCCAACAATAATTTTCTTTTCAGCATTAACCAGTTTGTTGTTTTACTGGGGAATTATTCAGAAGATCGTTTACGGACTGGCCTGGGTGTTTACCAAACTTCTTAAAATCTCCGGCGCTGAAGCACTCTCGGTAGCAGGAAATATATTTTTGGGACAAACTGAATCACCACTGATGATAAAAGCCTACCTCGATAAAATGAGCAAATCGGAAATTCTGCTTGTAATGACCGGTGGAATGGCAACGCTTGCAGGAGGTGTGTTGGCGGCATATATTGCATTGCTTGGTGGCGACAATCCACAGTTAAGACTCGAATTTGCCAAGCACCTGTTAACTGCATCAGTAATGGCAGCGCCTGCTGCTATTGTATTTTCGAAAATGCTGATGCCACCTACCAACACTATTAACGAAAATATTGAGGTGAGCCGCGATAAAATTGGGAGTAACGTGTTGGATGCCATTACAAACGGAACTACCGAAGGTGTGAAACTGGCGGTAAATGTTGCAGCTATGCTTTTGGCTTTTATTGCATTTATTGCCATGTTTAATTTCGTCTTTACAAAGGTTGGAGCAATTACACATTTGAATGATGTTATCGCCAATATTACCGATGGAAAATACCAGGAACTGTCGTTACAATTTATTTTGGGATATACCTTTTCGCCAATTATGTGGTTAATTGGTGTGTGTCCTGAAGATATCGCGCTGGTAGGTCGTTTGCTGGGCGAAAAACTAATTCTTACTGAATTTATCGGATACGTTTCGTTGGCCGACTTAAAAGCTGCAGGAGCCTTTACCGAAACCAAGTCGATTATTATGGCTACCTATATATTATGTGGCTTTGCCAACTTTTCATCCATCGGTATCCAGATTGGTGGAATCGGAGCGCTGGCACCAAAACGTCGGGTATTGCTTTCGCAATACGGAATGCGCGCACTTTTGGCCGGAACTCTGGCTTCGTTAATGTCGGCTACTATTATTGGTGCAGTCCTTGGTTGACCTTAGAAT
>DASQBW010000712.1:0-6419 GCA_035635015.1 Draconibacterium sp.
AATCAGAAAATCTTCATATTCTCTGTGAAATACAAGAAACGTATATTTTATCATCGGAACGATCATACAAGCGCTGCTTTTTGTTTTTGTTGTCGTTTTTTTACAATCTTTTGTGCCGATTTTGAGAGGTGTTCGTCATCTTCCAGAAACCGTTTAATTTTTCTTATGGCATCTTCATAGCCCGGTATTTGGACTTTCTCGTAGAGGTTTACTTTTTGTGTTGTCTTTTTTCTTGCCCGATCGAGTAGTTCCATTGTTCGGGTATAAAATTCACGATCAGTAACAATATCGGCCAACTCTTTTACATACGATATTCCTTTTGGAAACCAGTTGGGGCTTGTGAAAAGACTAAATCTTTTTTCATCAAAAATGATTTTCTCCCGAAGTGGAATATTTACACCAGCTATTTTTTTTGTAGAGATTTTAATGGTTTCAATTTTTACAAGCCCTGAAAGAAACTCATTCCAAAGTCCAGCCGAAAGTTCCTGTCCTTTTATTTTTTTTTGGAGCAGAACATTGGAAGCTTGCACCTGGTTTTTTGCTTTCTTAACCTCCAAACGAAGTGCGGCTTCCTTATTTTTTAAGGTAGGCAAGGCGTTTCGTCTTATTTTAAGCTGCTTTTCCAGTTGGTGTAGCGCCGTTTTGTTGTATTGAAACTTAATTGCCATTTTTTACTGCTTTATTTAACCGGGAATATAAGTATCGGAATTTTCACAGCTTTAATAAGCGTAGCAATAAGATCCTGGTGGAACAATTTATAAAATGCTGATCGCTTTTGTTTTGAAAGCGAAATGATATCGATCTCCTTTTGCTTCACAAAATCGTTAAAGCCTTTTACGATATTGCTGCTTTCAAAAAGTTCGCATCGAATTTGATGTTCGCTGTATTCGCTTTTAAGCATTGCGTTTAATTCATTTACTTTATCTTCAAGTTTTGGATCATTGTTTAAATCGATATGTATACAATAAATATTTTTGTTGTAGGACTCCAGAATTTCCAGAAGCTTGTTTAACGAAGACATGTCTGATTGGTAAAAATCGGTTGCATACATGACGTTAATATGGTCTTTCCCTTTAAAATCTGTTGATAGCGGAACTGCCAAAACCGGAAAACTTGTTTGGTCAATAACTTTAATAAGTGTTGTTCCCAGAAACTCTCCTCCGGCCTTTTTCGACGTTTTTGTTCCCATTAAAATAACATCGGGATTATAGCGTTTGCAAGCTTCGTTAATAACATTTACCGGCGTACCTTTTAGCATTCGGTAATGTAGTTTTACTGAATTATAAATTTCAGGAGCAACCTGTTCTTTTAATTCATTGCTAAAATTTACCAATTTAAGTTGCGCTTTTTGGTGTGCTTCCTTTAATTCCATTTTAACAATTCTACTCCAGGAGGCTGTGTTACGTTTCGATTCGTTAAACGAAGGATCGGGGTATACATACAATAATTTAATTTCAGCATTTTGTTTTTGTGCCAGGCCGATGGCATATTTACAAAGTTGAATGCAGTTTTCACTTAACTTTATCGGAACCAGGATTCTTTTCTTTGTATTGTAATCGGGATCTTCTTTAATCTTGTAAAGGTCAAAGTCTTTGTGGATTTGCAATAGTGTGGCAATGGCCTTCTCCGATTGTTTAGCCTTGACCTTTAGTAACACTTCATCGGGATTGTAGTGCTCGCCAGGCCTCAATCCTTCATTTGTAAAAAAGACCTCAATTTTGTGTTCTTCGAATTTATTTTTGACAAATGATCCCAGATGAGGTGTTGTTATTCTTAAGATTGTAACTAATTGATTTTCCATAATTATCATATTTATTGGTTTTGTCTATTTTTCATTTCCATATTTAGCGACTAAGTCTGCTTTAATACCTGTTTCGGCATGAGAAAAATACTTATTGAATAGCTTCCATGCATTGTCAATCATGGTATCGATCTCAATATTAATGTCGATCGCCAGTAGCTCTTCTGCATAATCCCGGGCAAAACTTATTGTTCGTTTATCGTAATCAGTCAGGTCAAAGCCATTCTCAATCTTGGTTTTGGCATTGGCGGCATCGGCATAAAGTCTAATGGCGGTGTTCATAACCTGCTGATGATCTTCGCGTGTTTTTTTGCCAATAACCAGTTGTTTTAAGCGCGATAAACTTCTGAACGGATCGATAATTACTTTTCCAATGTCGGTTTCTTTTCGCAAAAAGAGCTGACCTTCGGTAATGTAGCCGGTATTATCGGGAATGGCATGGGTAATGTCGCCCCCAGAAAGTGTGGTAACAGCAATAATTGTTATAGAACCTCCATCAGGAAACTGAACCGCTTTCTCGTATAGTTTGGCCAGATCGCTGTACAAGGACCCCGGCATGCTGTCTTTTGATGGAATCTGATCCATTCGGTTCGATACGATGCTGAGTGCATCGGCATACAGGGTCATATCAGTTAACAGTACCAAAACATTCTGATTTTTTTCAACAGCAAAGTATTCGGCAGCCGATAGTGCCATGTCGGGAACAAGTAACCTTTCAACAGGCGGATCTTCGGTGGTATTTACAAAACTGATTATTCGGTCTATCGCACCGGCATTCTCAAACAGATTTTTAAAAAAGAGGTAATCGTCGTTGGTGATACCCATTCCTCCCAAAATTATTTTATCTGCTTTGGCACGAAGTGCTACCATCGCCATTACCTGGTTGTAAGGCTGGTCGGGGTCGGCAAAGAATGGTATTTTTTGCCCGGTAACCAGCGTATTGTTCAGGTCGATGCCAGCTATGCCCGTAGCAATGAGTTCCGAAGGTTGTTGTCGTCTTACAGGATTTACCGATGGGCCACCAATCTCTACCAATTTTCCGTCAATTTCGGGACCTCCGTCAATGGCGTGGCCGTAAGCATCGAAAAAGCGGCCTGCCAGCTCGTCACTTACGGTGAGTTGCGGAGCATGGCCAAGGAAAACCACTTCTGCATTTGTGGGGATTCCCTCGGTACCGGAAAAAACCTGTAAGGTAACCAGGTCGCCTTCTATTTTTACAACCTGTGCCAATAGGCCGTTAACCAAAGCCATTTCCTCGTTTCCGATGCCGATTGCTTTTAATGAACAGGTTGCTTTGGTTATCTGATCAATTTGAGTGTGTATTTTCTGAAAAGCTGTAGTATCCATTCCGTATTTGTTTAAATTTGATCGGTTTCAACAACTTCTTTTTCCTTTATTATTTCTGCTAATTCATTTTCAAATTTTATAAACTGTTTTGATTCAAACGCTGAATAATTCATCTGTTTTAGCACATTTATTAACTTTCTGAAGTAAGGATTTACCTCCTCGAATTTGTTAAAACTGAACCTGGTATTGCTAATGTTCAAGACTTTATTCAGCATATAGTTTTGTCGTTTGATCGGTGTGGATGCATCAATTTTATCAAAGGCATCTTGTTGAAGAATGATAAAATCGATAACCTCCGACTTCCAAAATGTTTCATGAAACTCTACAGGCACACCATCATCTCCCAAAATATTGATTTGCTCGTAGGCTTCTCTTCCGCGGATAAGTATGTTTCTGGCTTTAAGAATATTATCCACCCAATCGGGAGAAATTACCTTGGAGACGTATTCTTTATATTCGGGGTATTCCAGGTATTTCGAATAACTTTCAACTGCATCAATGGCCGGGTAACGCTTGCTGTCGGCCCTCTCTTGTGATAAGGCGTAAAAGCATCGTGCTGCTTTTTTTGTAGCCTCTGTCACAGGTTCCTTCAGATTTCCTCCTGCAGGCGACACTGTTCCTATAAAGGTTACAGAACCCGATTCTCCATTGTTAAGTTGGACAAAGCCGGCACGCGAGTAAAAATTGGAAATAATTGCGGGCAAATCCATCGGGAAGGCGTCTGGCCCCGGAAGTTCTTCCATGCGATTCGACATTTCGCGTAAGGCCTGAGCCCAACGTGAGGTAGAATCGGCCAGTAGCAGTATTTTCAGGCCCATTGAACGATAATATTCTGCAATGGTCATTGCAGTGTACACCGAGGCTTCGCGAGCTGCCACCGGCATATTCGATGTATTTGCAATAATGGTTGTTCGTTCCATTAATTTTCTGCCGGTTCTTGGATCGTCAAGCTTTGGAAATTCTGCAAATATTTCAACAACTTCGTTTGCACGCTCGCCACAGGCAGCCAACAAAATCATATCGGCATCGGCTTGTTTCGAAAGTGCATGTTGCAGAACCGTTTTTCCGGTTCCGAATGGCCCCGGGATAAAGCCTGTACCGCCTTCAACAATTGGGGTAAGGCTATCGATAACCCGAATACCGGTTTCGAGAAACCTGGCCGGGCGTGGTTTACTTTTGTAGCACTTAATTGGTAACTTAACCGGCCACTTTTGCACCATCGTTACCTCATGTTTATTCCCTCCGGAATCCTGCAGAACAGCAATGGTGTTGTTAATTTTGTAATTGCCGGCAGTTTTTATTGTCTCAATTTTGTAATTGCCTTTAAATGAGAAGGGAACCATAATTTTGTGAGCAATCCAGTTTTCTGTTACTTCACCTAACCACGCGCCTGCTTTAACCTCTTCGCCAATGGTTTTTAATGGTTTAAATTCCCAGGTTTTATCAGCTTCAAGAGCAGGGGGATAATCGCCTTTTTGTAAAAATATTCCTTGCATTTTATCCAGGTCGTGCTGCAAGCCATCAAAATTTTTTGAAAGCATTCCGGGACCAAGTGTAACATCCAGCATATGGCCTGTAAATTCTACCGGAGTACCTGTTTTTAAGCCGCGGGTGCTTTCAAATACTTGTATGTAAGTGGTTTGTGAATCAATGCGAATAACCTCGGCCATAAGTTTTATACCGTGGTGGTGAATGTAACAGATTTCGTTTTGCGAAACCGGGCCATCAACCATAACCATAACAAGATTTGAGATTATGCCCGCAATTGTTCCTGTTGTAGCCATAGTGTTTTTATTTAGTTATACTGAACTCTCCGGGGAATGCATAGCTTTCGGTTAACTCATCAACTAACTTATTCAGTAATTTTATACCTGTTGCTTTATCCAATGTGCTCCAGCGTTTAACAAGCAGTAGTTTAATTGTATAAGCCAGTATCTTTTCAATTGTGAAATAGTGAAAGGCGGTATTCTCTTCCAGGTAGTTCCATTTTAATTTATCAATAGCTTTTTCTTTTTCGATCAGTTCAAGTTCGAAATCGGCAATCTTAAAAATTTCTTCGTGAAACGGGATGTGTTCCTCAAAATACGAGGCTTTTAATTTGTTGTTTATGAGCAGCGCATAGACTTCACTATTCTCATAAACTTTTAGCAGGTGTGTGCCCAAATCGTAATTAAATTTTAAACAGTTCGATGCAGTTAAAATATTTTTGAGGTTCAGTTCAAACCCAAACCATTGCCGAAGAAAGTTATTGGGGCAATCCAACGCATATTCATAATACAGTGTATTTAGTTTATTTTCTGCTTCGGGAAAAAGTTCTGTCGTATCATTTCTTTTTATCCAGTTTAGGAACCGAAGCATATAACCGGGTAATTCCGGTTTCTCATTTTCCGGTGATAACTGGAACTCAAGTTCCTTAATACTCAGATTTCCGGGAACTGAATTGGAGGTGTCTTTATTGAATACAATGTTAAGGAGGTTTTGATTGTCAAAAAGGAAAAAGAGGTATTCAACCAACTTGAAATCGGGTAGATTAATTTGGTGCTTGAGCTCTTTTCTGAATGATGGGATATTTACTGTTGTTTTGTTCTCATCGAAGAACAAATCAGGGAGCCCGGCAATCAAGCAATAATACTCTTTGTTTAGCATAAACGAATTTTATGTGGTGAACATTCATTCGGATCTGGCTTATCTATTTTTACTTATGGTTTACACGATCTAAAAATGTATTTAAGTTTGCGTTCATTTTTTTTCAGTGGTATCAAAAAGTAGTTTTTTTATATCTTCTTTTACGTACTGCTTAAAATAATTTGTAAAATCGTTTGCAGTAAAGCTTATAAGGTAATTACCATCTTTTGGGCCTATTCTGAATCCGGTTTTTAATTCTTCATCCACCATAAAATCAATTCCCTTGTTCATTGTTAAGCCGGCTTCTTCTTGAATAAATGTCATCAATCCTTTCTGAAGGCGGGGTGGAAGCATTACCTTCAATTCCGGTTGATCCTCTTTTTCAGCATTCCAATTACCAGTTACTGTTATAATCAGTTTTTTTATAAAATCGGTGTCATTAAAAGCTTCCTCTACGCGGCTGTCTATCACTACTGTGCTAATTAGTTCAGTAATTTGTTGCTTTAAATGACTTATAAACTGACGGGCAGCCAATTGTATTTCAGTTTCGTTACGTTTCCGTTCTTCCTCTGCTTTTTTATGAGCATCCCGAATAATTTCTTCTTTTAACTTTTTTGCAGACCCGATAATTTCATCTGCTTTGGTA
>DASQBW010000713.1:0-3018 GCA_035635015.1 Draconibacterium sp.
TTCAGAAGAAGACAGGTTTCGAACAAACAATCCCTATCAACTTGGCAAAAATCTGGCAGTCGCAACCTTAAGCGATATTTTCGCATCAGGCGGAATGCCTCAATATTTCAGTCATTCGCTTGCACTGAATCCCGAAAAATGGGACGAGCAATACCTGATTGAATTAGCTCGTGGCGTTGCAGAAGTTCTATTAGAAACCGGAACAGCATTTATCGGTGGCGATCTGGGTACTTCAGCAGATTGGCACTATACAGGAATTGCAATCGGACATTCGGACAATCCGCTGATGCGAAAAACAACAGTACCGGGTGAACTTATATACATGACCGGGAATTGTGGAACAGGCAACCTCGAAGCCGCCATACAACTATTCAATATCGACAGTGACATTACTACCGGGTTTGAGCTCAGGTATAATGAAGCCAGATTAATTCATGAATATGCCTCTGCATGTATCGATTCCAGCGATGGAATTATTAATGCACTGCGCACCATTTCCTCTCTGAACAACACCGGATTTATGATCGACCGGTTAAATCCCGATCCGATTGCAAGTGCTTTCATGGCCAAACTAAAATTACCGGAAGAATTATTGTTTTTAGGTGAATGTGGGGAATACGAACTTGTATTTACGCTTGCACCGGAATCTGAGGAAAACTTTTTAACAGAAGCTGACAGCAGGGAGCTGCATTTTACAAAAATTGGGACAATAGAAGAAAAAAAGAGAATGCTTGCAACAGGCTCAAAACTTTACGATTTAAGCGATTTTAATATCGGAGGACGCGATTTTACCGATCCTCAGAAATACATTATTGCATTAACCAAATACCTTAAAAGTCATGAAAACAAAATCTCCTAATAAGGAAGAACACAATGGCAGCGGGTACAGTATCGATTTTTCAAGTGCCTGGAAAAATGGGCGGAAATTACCACTTGATGAAAGAATTAATTTATTTCATATTTCCATGCAAAAGCAGGAAAAGGAGGACAAACATTTGTACATGAGAGTGATTGACTCTTCAACCGACCGCACAGTAATTGCGCTAGATGCTGAAGGGAATGAAAGGGAAATGTTAATGTTCGGTTCTAATAATTACCTGGGACTTGCCAACCATCCGCACATAAAAGAAACAGTAAAAATGGCCATAAAAATGTATGGAGTCGGCATTGCCGGGCCACCACTGCTTAACGGTTATTCTTCGCTAATGAAAGAACTGGAAAACCGGCTAAGCAAATTAAAGGGAACAGAAGATACCATGATATTTAGCAGTGGTTACAACGCAAATCTGGGCTTGTTATACGGGCTTTGCACACCTCACGATTTAATTATTGCCGACGAATACAACCACGCCTCTTTTTTCGACGGCGTAAAATTGTTAAGAGGAAAATGTATCACTTTTAAGCACAACAATATCGATCAACTTGAATCTCTATTAAAAACACATAAAACCGATGGGGATATTTTTGTGGCAGTTGAAGGAGTATACTCAATGGATGGAGACATCGCTCCGTTGGATAAGATATTACCACTCGCCAAACAATTTAATGCACACACCATTATCGACGATGCACATGGAACAGGCGTTTTAGGATTTAAAGGTGAAGGCATTTTGGAAGAACTGCGACTAAAATGGACCAACGAAATAATTATGGGTACATTCAGTAAGGCCTTTGCTGTAAATGGTGGATTTATATCCGGCTCGCGCGAAATGATCGAATACCTGCGTTTTATGGCACGTACTTATATGTTTTCGGCATCATTGCCTCCGGTAACTATTGCTGCAGTGCTAGCCGGTATCGATGTTATTGAGAATGAGCCGTGGCGTCGGGTACAACTTAAAAAGAATGTCTCATTCTTAAAACGCAAACTAAAGTCATTTGGAATAACAACAGAACCACAGGCGGGAATAATTGCCTTAAATGTTCCGGAAGAAGCTAACATCAGAAAAACGGCCAACGATTTTAATCGCGAAGGCATTTTCTTAAATGCCATTGAATTTCCGGCGGTGCCTGCCGACAAACAACGGTTTCGGATATCGGTATGTGCCAACCACACCAACGACGATCTAAAAAAACTGGTTGATTCAATTAAATTGATTTGGAATAAACACAATATAAATTACAGCGAATAGCTATGAAAACGGCGGTACTGATAAATGGTTTTGCCAACAATGGATCCGCACAAAAAAAATGGGATCAAATTGAAGATGAAGTAAAAAAAAGTTTACCTGACGGAACCTTGTATATTCATTTATCAGAAACCGAAAATCATTCCAGTCTGATGGAAACGTTGGTAAACGATAACCAGGTAAAACACTTTGTTTCTGCCGGAGGAGATGGCAGTCTAAATATCCTTATTAATACACTGGCACAGGTAACAGACTATCACTTGGCTCCATACAGTATTGGTGCCATTGGTTTGGGATCAAGCAACGATTTTCATAAACCCGTAAAAAACAAAATGAACGAAATTCCGGTACGAATCAATTTCGAAAACAAAAAACAAGTTGACCTGGGAGTGATTGAATTTCAAAATAATGGCGTGACTCAAAAACAGCTTTTTATCGTTAATGCCAGCCTTGGTTTCACTGCTCAGGGCAATAAACTTTTTAATGATAAAAGCAACAAAATAATTCGTTTCCTGAAACCAAGCTCCACCAACCTTTGTATTTTATGGACAATTGCTCAAACTCTAATGAGCTATAAAAATATCGATTTAGAGATTCGTTATGATCAAAAACAAATCTCAACGCGTGTTACCAATCTTTCGATAGCTAAGAATCCCAATGTTTCAGGTAGCTTTTGTTATGATGTTGATCCTGGTTCCGACAGCGGTTATTTAGGATTTTATCTGGCTGAAAATTTTGAAAGGCAACAAATTCCCAAGCTACTTTACGCTTTATATCGAAATCGATTCTCAAAAACCAAGAACCGTAAAACAGCGCTTGTGCATTCTGTTCTGACTACTTCTGCCAAGCCGGTTACACTCGAAACCGACGGAGAAATTATTGAAGCCAA
>DASQBW010000714.1:0-1546 GCA_035635015.1 Draconibacterium sp.
TAATATACCTCCACTTATCAGTAGGGCGTAAAGAACAATCTTTCCCCAGTCGGTTCTGTCCAAACGTCTTTTTACGTTTCCGTCATCTTTCGGACGCAATCCAACACTGTAACCCGTTCCACTCTGTTTTACTGTGGTTTCGCGAACAAAAAACCAGATGGTAGAAGCTATCATTCCCATTCCTGCGGCAACAAAACCCCAGTGCCATCCAATTTTTTCGGCCAGAGTTCCTCCAATAAAGTTGGTAACCAATGCGCCAAGGTTTATACCCATGTAAAAAATGGTAAATCCATTGTCGCGTTCGTTATCACCAGTTTGGTACAAACCTCCAACCATGGTTGAAATAACGGGTTTAAAAAAACCGTTCCCCAGGATTAACAGTCCCAAACCGCTGTAAAGCATAAATTGTTGGATATGTTGCAATTCTCCAGTGTGCGAAATTTTTCCATAATACGAGCCAAAAGCCATTGAGAATTGCCCCAATGCCATCATTAATGCGCCAACATAAATTGAAAAGCGTTGCCCCCATAACTTGTCGGCAATAATACCACCTGCAATAGGTGTTAAATAAACCAATGAAGTAAATAATCCGTAAACGGCATACGCACTTGTGTTGTCCAATCCAAAACCACCGGTTGCCAATTCGGCTGTTAAAAAGAGGACGAAAAATCCCCTCATTCCATAATAACTAAAACGCTCCCAGAATTCGGTTGCAAATAGTGTTGAAAGCCCCATCGGATGCCCAAAAAAGGCTTTGTCTGAATTTTGACTCATAGTATTTTATTAATATTACTTTCTAAAGCTGCCAAAAATATCAATTATCTGCAAAGTTTTTTGTGAAACATATCAGCTTTTGGAAATCAGACCGTTTAAAGTTAATCTTACAGGAATCTGTTCTTGTATAGATTTGATGACCTTCCTCAAACTTTGGTTGAAGATAAATGTTTAGTTTTGACAAATTAACGATCCCAAAAAGGATTGATTTTCATATCGTATAAAACATTGAATTATGAGTGAGGAAATTAAAAATATTCAGCCAACAGAAGTATGGGGTATTTTCGATCAGATGCTTCAGATACCACGTCCATCGAATCATGAAGAAAAAATCCAGGAGTGGGCCGTAAAATTTGGCAACGATCTCGGGCTTGAAACCTACCGTGATGAGGCGGGAAATGTAATCATAAAAAAGCCGGCAACTCCTGGTATGGAAAACCGTAAAACCGTGGTTTTGCAAGGTCATCTCGATATGGTTCCGCAAAAAAACAGTAATAAAGAACACGATTTTGCGAATGATCCGATTGAGGCTTTTATTGATGGCGACTGGGTAACCGCAAACGAAACTACTTTAGGTGCCGATAACGGGATAGGGGCATCGGCGGCAATGGCTGTTTTGGCATCGAAAACACTAATACATGGCCCTGTTGAAGTATTACTTACTGCAACCGAAGAAACGGGTATGGACGGAGCAAATGGCCTGAAATCCGGATTGCTTGATGCTGAAATTCTGATCAATACCGACTCGGAAGATGAGGGGGAACTTTATGTA
>DASQBW010000715.1:0-11454 GCA_035635015.1 Draconibacterium sp.
GTGTAATTATCATTACTACAAAAAGTGGTAGAAAAAGTCAGGAACTTAAGGTTTCTTATAAAGGATACTTTGGTGTTGATAATGTTTGGCAAGATATGCCAATGCTTGGGCGTGAGGATTACCAAAAAACGTTTAATGCCAGCAGGATGAATTACAATGGCGAAATCTTTCCGGGTAATGATCCAAATTCTCCTTTATATATTGACGATGTGGATACCGACTGGCAAGACGTTGCATTAAAAACAGGTACGCGCCAAAACCATTCGTTAAACTTATCGGGTGGTGGCACTTACAATACTTATAATGTATCGCTTGACTATTATTCTTCTGATGGTACACTTGAAGGTTTGGGACCGGAGTATAATCGTTACACTGCACGTGTTAAAAATACATTCGAAAAGGGAATTGTAAATCTTTCTACTTCGTTGTATTACGCACATACCGATGAAAACAGTCTTGGATCAACCATTATTCCAAGTTTCTCTGGAGCAGGACGTCCTCCAATGATTGTGGATATTATTTCTGCAATTCCAACGCAGAAGGTAATAGACGAAGAAACCGGAACATGGGGAAGGTATGAAATTCCAATCCATGGACAGACTTATTCATTAAACATTTATGGTGTAAACCATGATCTTGATCTTGAAACACTTGCCGACCGCGTTATTGGAAGTGGTACTGCACAATTAGACTTTGGCAAATTGTTCAAGTGGAACAATATGGGGCTAAAATATAAGATAAACGGATCTTATGACCGAAACGTGAGTAAGACCTTTGCCTGGGTTCCAACTTTTGCCTATAGTGATTTTTTTACCAACAATGTGGCTAAATTGGATGAGAATGCCTATTTCAGATCTACAAGTTTGATTGAGAATACTTTAAACTATAATCTCGAATCAGGTAATCATAAATTGGATGTTTTGGCAGGTCAAATGTACCAGTACGAAAGCTACAATAACATTACTGCACATGGAGAAGTATTCTCAAAGCCTTATTATCAGGAGCTTTCGAATGCTGCCTCAACAAGAGCGAGTACTTACGAGTCGGAACATATTATTTCTTCGCTGCTAGGTCGTGTAAATTATAATTATGCCGACAGGTATTTACTTACGGCAACAATGAGACGTGACGGTTCTTCTCGATTTTCAGAAGACAATCGTTTTGGTTATTTCCCGTCAGTTGCGTTGGCATGGAGAATTAATAATGAAAACTTCTTTAATGTTTCGGAAGATTTTATTTCATCTTTGAAACTACGTGCAAGCTGGGGACAGCTGGGTAACGAGAACATTGGGAACTATGCTTACATGGTTTCTATAAACCGTAATGCTTATTACAATTTTACCAACTCAAAAATTCAGGGAGGTACACAAACCGATGTAGTGGCTACTGATATTAAATGGGAAACCAAAGAGATGACCAATATTGGTGTAGATGCGATCTTGTTTAACGGTAAGATTGATTTCTCGGCTGAATACTACAAATCAAGATCAGAAGATCTGTTGGTTGCGGTTGCTATACCACGTTCGGTAGGTTCGCTTAATTCAAGCCCGGTACAGAATGCGGGTACGTTGGAAAACTCAGGTTTTGAGTTTACTGCAACATATCACGGTACCGGTAGTGATTTTAACTACGACATAACAGGTAACTTATCTACCTTAAATAACAAAGTAATTAACCTTGGTAACAATGGTGCGCCACTTTACGGTTCTGGTTCCATAAATATTGAAGGACAGGAAGTTGGACAACATTTTGGCTATGTTTATGATGGTATTTTCCAAACTCCTCAGGAAGTTTCGGATCATGCATTCCAAACAGCAGGAACAGCCCCTGGAGATATCCGTTTTAAAAATTTAAACGATGATAATGTAATTAACTCTGATGACCGTACCACTTTAGGAAGTGCTATTCCTGATCTTACCTTTGGTTTGAACTTTAGTGCAAACTACAAGAACTGGGACTTCTCACTGTTTGTAAATGGAGCTGTTGGATTCTTAATCAACGACAATATCTACAGACACCAGATGCATACATCAGGAGGATTAAACTGGCGTGAAGATATTCTTAATTACTGGCGCGAGGATAATAAAAATACCACTGTTCCACGAGTGGTGGATACTGATCCTAATGATAACGACCGTAATTCCGATCGTCCGGGATGGTTACAAAAAGGAGATTACCTGAAGTTTAACAACTTTACAGTTGGTTACACTTTGCCTGATAATGTAGTTGGTAAGGTATTTAGCAGGGCCAGAATTTATGCAACCGCACAAAATTTCTATATTCTTACAAAATATGAAGGGTACAATCCTGACTTTTCGGGAGGTGTAACGAGTCCTGGATACAATTTTGGATCATATCCTACTCCACGTACTTTACTATTGGGTGTTAATTTAGATTTTTAAAGATTAAAAAGATACAATCATGAATATAAAGAAAATATTTTTACTATCGTTGATAGTATTATTCACAATTTCGGCATGTGATAGCGAATTGGAAGTAAGCGATCCAAATTCAATGACCACGGCTGATTACTGGCAGAATGAAGAACACATGGGAGAAGCAGTGATTGGTATATACAACGCTTTCTTAACCAGTGAATATTATGGTAGGATGCTTCAGTCATTTACCGATTCAAGAAGTGATGATACTTTTGGAGATTCGGGATGGGAGCTATACCCGAAAGTAAGTAATTTTACAATACTTCCTGACGAAGGTTTTATGGCTAACTTTTGGTCAAACCTATACCAGATGATTTTTCGGGCCAATCAGGTTTTAGACCGAATTGACGAAATAGAATTTTCAGATAGCAATTATAAAGGTCGCTTAAAAGGACAAGCGCTTTTCTTGCGTGCATTTACCTATTATCATTTGCAGAATTTGTATGGTAAAATTCCATTGATTTTAGAAACTCCAAAATCGGCAGAGGAGTATTATCCTTCTCAGGCTACTCCTGAAGCTATTTGGCAACAGTTGGAAACTGACTTAGCAACTTGTGAGAGTTTACTTCCACAATCTTATGCAAACGTTAGTGGTCCTGATGCCGGTCAGATAGGACGCGCAACTTGGGGATCCGCTGCTGGTTTGCTGGCTAAAGTTCTTGTTCAGCAAGGTAAAAATGGCGAAGCTAAAACGCAGTTAAAGAAGATTATTGATTCAGACATGTATGACCTGGTTGACAATTATTTCGATAATTTTACCTTCGAGAATGAAAATAACGAAGAATCGTTATTCGAAATTCAGTTTGGTATTTTTGGTACTGCTGAAAACTGGGCCGGAGCACCACGCGCCGACTGGAGACAAGCCACCGGTGTTAACTATAACTATGGTATAAGCAACTTTACTGCATGGGAAGATTTTGAAGCTACACAGTGGTTTTATGAACAATTTTATGAAGAACGTACGGTTAATGGAAGAATCGATCCAAGATGTTATTTCTCTGTGGTTTACAATGAGCCTGAATACGACACTGAACTTTATGATGATGACCCCTGGGGGCGTCGCAATAAAGTATTTGGTGTAAATCCATGGACCGATATTCCAAATTTTGACGGTTCGAAATATTACATTGCAAAATGGACTTATGCACGAATTCCTGGTTACACGCAGGAAAGTGGTGGTGTACGTTTGAATTCTGAAATTAACCAGCGTGTTATACGCTATGCCGACATTCTGTTGCTGTATGCTGAAATGATTAACGAAACTGAAGGAGGACCAACAGCAGATACTTATAAATATATCAATATGGTACGAAATCGGGTAAATTTACCTGATTTACCAGCAGGTATGTCACAACAGGAAATGCGCGAGCAAATTTACCACGAACGTTTATTAGAGCTTGGTATTGAAGGTGTGCGCTGGTACGATATGTTGCGCTGGGGATGGTTAGAAGATCCTTCAATGGTTGCGGAATTAAAAGTGCGTGACCCTCATGATTTCCCAACCTTTACACCCGGCAAGGAATTATTACCAATTCCAAATACTGAAAGGGATGTAAATCCAAATCTGGAACCTAATTCTAATAATTAATAAAGTATTATATTAGTGGAGGTATTAATTTTAATACCTCCACTTTTTTTAAATAATTTATTATGGATTTCAAACTAACAAAAAAACCGCTTTTTACCGTATTCCTTTTATGTTCAGTATTGCTTATTAGTGCCCAACCCAACAGGCAGCCGGATGACTCCAAGGGTGTTGCGGCGCACGACCCCGTAATGATCAAGCAAGACAGTACCTTCTATGTATTTGTTACTGGTGGAGGTATGTTAAAAAGTACCGATCTTGAGAATTGGACAAGGTTGGAACGTGTTCCAGGCAACCTCGATTGGGTTACCGATGATATTATTCCGGGATACCGAGGAGGCTTCTGGGCTCCTGACATTCAGTTTAATGACGGAACTTATTATTTGTACTATTCTCCCTCGGCATTTGGGAAAAACACTTCAGCTATTGGTGTAATGACAAATACTACTCTTGATCAGGACGATCCGGAGTACAAATGGGAAGATCAGGGAATGATTGTTCAGTCTGTTCCCGGACGCGATGATTGGAATGCGATCGATGCTAATGTTGTTTTTCAACGAGCAAGGAGAGGTGAATCTAGCGGTTGGTTAACTTTTGGCTCGTTTTGGGGCGGTATAAAAATGGTAAAACTAGCTCCGGATATGAAATCGTTGGCAGAGCCACAAGAATGGTATACGCTGGCTAAGCAAAAAAGAACCTTCGGTGACCCAGATACCGATGCCGGAGACGGACCTATTGAAGCGCCTTTTATTTATCACAGGATTCAATATTACTATTTATTTGTATCGCTTGGTTATTGCTGCAGAGGATTAGAAAGTACATATAATGTTGTTGTAGGACGATCTCGTAATATCACAGGACCATATTTCGACAAGGAAGGTGTTCCATTGTTTGCTGGCGGAGGTACTTATGTTGCCGGAGAGAATGAAGATTATGCGGGAATAGGGCACTGTGCCGTTTACGACTTCGACGGTAAAACCTACTTTGTCGCCCATGGTTACGATAAGCACGATGAAGGTGCCTCAAAACTGATTGTAAAAGAAATAAGTTGGGACAGGGCTGAGTGGCCAACTGTTGAATTTTAGTAGCATTATATTGTATTTGGAAACATATACCTGTATATCTTTCTAGCTAGGCAAATCAGGTATTTTGTAAAAGTATATGTTCACATAAGTGCTTCATGGCATTTGTAAATGGCATAAGTAAAAAATAATGCAATTTTACATTTATATTTTGCACAAAACTTATACCTTTAAATGCTGATTTTTTAGCAAGAAATAAACCAAAACCTAATAGACATCTTTAATAGATCACAAAATAGATTTAATAAAAATGTGCTCAGATATTTGTATTGAGTACAGAAGTAGAGTAGTATAGTAAATCAAATGAACCTTAATGTCAAATTAGTAAGTAACAACAAATGAAAAAAATTGGATTAACATTTTTAATGGTATTGGCCATATGTGCGATTTGTTTTGGACAGGTTGTAAAGTCAAAAGTAGTGGATAATGGAGGAAGCGGGCCATATAAATCCATTGTAACTGTTGAAGAAACACTTCCGGATTTTGCGATTTATCGCCCCGAAAACATGAAAGCAGCAGTTCAGGAAGAAGGCAAACTCCCAATCCTTGCATTTGCAAATGGTGGATGTTCAAACACTTCAATTACACACGAAAAAGTATTGTCGGAAATAGCATCGCAAGGTTATATAGTTATAGCCATTGGTGCAATGCAAATGACATTTGATGATCGCCCACATGGAAAAGCTGAAGCAGAAATGCTTATCGAAGCCATTGACTGGATTGAGAAACAAAGTAAAAACAGCGGGAGTGAATTTAATAACATGGCTGATATGAGTAAAGTTGCCATAGGCGGACAATCTTGTGGCGGCGCACAGGTAGCCTTTGTAGCGAAAGATCCAAGGATCAGTACATATATCATGTTTAATACCGGAATGGGAACAATGGAAATGGCCGGTGCAAGCCCTGAGTCGTTGAATAACTTTCATGGCCCCGTTGTTTATATTATCGGAGGCGAACCTGATGTAGCTTATGCCAATGCAATAGTTGATTTTGAGAATATTAAGCATGTGCCTGTTGCTTTTGCAAACCTTGTTGAAGGTGGACACATGGGAACTTTTGCAGAAGAGTACGGTGGTTCATTTGCAGATATGGCTACGGACTGGCTTGACTGGCAGCTGAAGGGTGAAAATGAAAATGCCAAGGTATTTACAGAAAGTGATTTGTCTTCCTATTCAGGCTGGTCAATGGACGCAAAAAATTTTAAATAGATAAAATAAAACCAACACTTAACAAATAGTTTTTATGTTCAAGTTTTTTACATTATTTGCAGCTCTCCTTGTATGCGGGAGTTTATGTTACGGGCAGCCTGGCCCGATGGAAGCAGGTGAGAATATTGCGGTAACTTCCACAAAATATGGGAAAGTACGCGGTTATATTGATGATGGCATTTATGCATTTAAAGGCATACCTTATGCTAAAGCCGAACGGTTTATGCCGCCACAGGCTCCCGATAAATGGGACGATATACGACAGTGTACAATTTATGGGCCTCAGGTTATGCAAGGAACTGCACAAAGATGGGGCGGACAAGGCGATTATAATTTCGGATTTCAGTTCTGTGTTGAACCGATGGATGAAAAAGAAAGTTTCGTACTGAATGTTTGGTCGCAAGGTATTAATGATGGAAAAAAACGACCGGTTTGGGTATGGATTCACGGAGGTGGATATACTTCAGGTTCTGCAAATCAATTGCCGTTTTTTGATGGCCGCTCGTTAGCTGATAAAGGCGACATTGTTGTAGTAACCGTAAACCACAGACTTAACACCCTTGGTTATCTTGATCTGAGAGGCCTTGGTGGTAAATATTCCGAATCAGTAAACTTAGGTATGCAGGATTTGGTTGCTGCATTGAAGTGGGTAAACGAGAACATCGAAAACTTTGGAGGAGATCCCAATGCTGTAACGATTAATGGTCAGTCTGGCGGCGGTGGAAAAATTTCTATCTTAACGGCAATGCCTTCTGCTGCGGGGCTGTTTCAGCGTGCAATCGTGCAAAGTGGTTTATGGAGTATTGCCCAGGATGATGAGGATTCTAAAGCATTTGGTTTGGCATTTGCTGCCACACTTGGTGTAAATGCAAGAAATACGGAAAAACTAAATGACTTTACTTATGAGGAACTGGTTGCAGCCGAACGTAAAGCTTCAAGTATACTTAGGGCAGCTGGTGGTGTCAGAGGTGGATCGGGCCCGGTAGTCGATGGAAAGTACATTACTTTGAGTCCGTTTGATCAGGAACCCGCCGATTTTTCGAAAGATGTTGCAATGCTGATCGGTACAGATCTCCACGAGTTTAATTACTATAACCGTATGATAATTACCCCAAAAACTTTGGAGGAGGTAAAACAGACAATTGCGCAACGTTACGGTGAAGAGAATGTAGATAAATATATTGCTGCATACAAAAAAGCTTACCCAAATAATACCGAGCCACATCACATGTTAACGTTTGACACTCAGTTCAGAAACGGAGCCGTTAAACAGATGAAATTGAGGGCTACAGAGGGAGTTGCTCCTGTGTATACTTACATGTTTACCTGGAATTCTCCGGTGAATGACGGAAGCCTTGGAGCATGTCACGGCATGGAACTTCCGTTCATGTTTAATAATATTGAAATGGCTCGTCCGCTAACAGGTGGAGGTAAAGATGCTTATGAACTGGCTGACAAAATCAGTTCTGCATGGATAAACTTTGTAAAAACAGGTGATCCTAATTCTAAGAATCTACCAGATTGGAAGCCTTATACAACAGAAGAGGGAGCAACAATGATTTTCGACAATAAATGTGAAGAGGTGTATAACCACGATAAGGAATTGCTCGATATAATTAGCTCTTTTCAAACTGGTGGTTTTAGGTTTAGATAAAAGATCAATAAACCTGAGGAACTAACTAAACTATATGTAATGAAAATAAAATTCACTCTGATAATGATCATAGCTATTTCAGTGCTCGCACTGAATAGCTATGCTCAGCCAGGGCCAATTGAAGCCGGCGAGAATATAGCAGTGGTTTCAACAAAATATGGGAAAGTTCGTGGTTATATAGATGATGGAGTTTATGCCTTTAAAGGCATACCTTATGCGAGAGCCGAAAGATTTATGCCACCTGAGGCTCCGGATAAATGGGACGATGTTCGTCAGTGTACCATATACGGACCACAGGCCATGCAGGCAAAAGCACAAGATTGGTCAGGACAGAGTGATGTAAATTTTGGCTTACAGTTTAGTGTTGAACCCATGGATGAGAAGGAATGTTTTGTGCTGAATGTATGGTCGAAAGGAATTAACGATGGCAAAAAGCGTCCGGTGTGGTTTTGGATTCACGGTGGAGCTTTTTCAGGCGGTTCCGGAAATCAGTTTCCTTATTTTGATGGGCGTGCCTTAGCCGAAAAAGGAGACATTGTAGTTGTTACCGTCAACCACCGACTTAATATCATGGGATTTCTCGACCTGAGAGAACTTGGTGGCAAATATTCTGAATCAGTTAATGTTGGTATGCAGGATTTGGTTGTTGCATTGGAATGGGTGCGCGACAATATTGAAAATTTTGGAGGCGATCCGAATACAGTTACAATTAACGGACAATCGGGTGGTGGTGCCAAAGTGAATACCTTGATGGCAATGCCTTCAGCAGTTGGATTATTCCAGAGAGCTATTGTGCAAAGTGGTTCTATAATTGAAGTTGGCGATAATGATATAAGCAAAGCTTACGGCCTTGCATTTGTGAAAGAGCTTGGAATAACGACTCCTGATGAGTACGACAAAATTAACGATTTTACTTATGACGAACTGGTTGCAGCTGGTCGGCGTGCAAATGCAAGTCTGGAAGGCCCCGTTTCATTTTTTATGGCCCCCGGGCAAAGTCCTACGCTCGATGGAAAATATATCGTTCAGCAACCTTTTGTTCCTACACCTGCCGAGTTTTCAAAAGACGTTACAATGCTTATTGGCTCAAATCTCAATGAGTTTACTTATAACAACCGGGCCATAATAACACCGCAGACCATGAGTCAGGTGCGGGCTACGCTTGCCGAAAATTATGGTGCAGAAAATGTAGATAAATATATTGCTGCGTTTAAGGAGGCTTATCCGGACGACAATCAATCACAACACATCCTAACCACTACTATTCGTTCTACTGCAATTCGACAGGCAACAATAAAACAGGCACAAGGTGGTGCCCCGGTTTATAACTATTTGTTTACGTGGCAGTCGCCTCCAAATAACGGAAGCTTAGGTGCAGCCCATGGCATGGAACTCCCTTTTATGTTTAACAATATTGCAATGGCACGTAACCAGACAGGAGGCGGAAAAGATGCCTACGAACTGTCTGATAAAATGAGTTCAGCCTGGATAAACTTTGTGAAAACAGGAGACCCAAATTGTAAGGAATTGCCAAAGTGGAAACCGTATACACCAGAAGAAGGAGCCACAATGATATTCGACAATACGTGTAAGGTATTGTATAATCATGATAAAAAACTAATCGATCTGGTTAATTCATTGGAATAGGGTAATGAATTGTATTTGGTAAAAAATTCCATTTTGAATTTTAAAAACTAACAAACTAATAACTATGAAAAATAAAATTACGATTCTAATCATTGGTCTTTTTGCTTTGTTTGCAACAAAGAGTTATGCGCAGCCTGGCCCGATAGAAACCGGCGAAAATATTGCCGTGGTTCCAACAAAATATGGGAAAGTGCGCGGCTATATCGACGATGGAATTTATGCCTTTAAAGGAATACCTTATGCAAAAGCTGAAAGATATATGCCGCCGGAAGCTCCGGATAAATGGGACGATGTGCGTCAGTGCACCATTTTCGGACCGCAGGTTATGCAGGGCACAGCGCAAACCTGGACCGGACAAGACGATAACGCCTTTGGTTTTCAGTTTTGTAGAGAACCAATGGACGAGAAAGAAAGCTTTGTGCTAAATGTTTGGTCGCAAGGTATAAACGATGGGAAAAAAAGACCGGTCTGGGTATGGATACACGGTGGTGGATTTTCTGATGGTTCGGGTAACCAGTTGCCATGTTTTGATGGTCGGGCTTTGGCCGATAAAGGCGACATTGTAGTAGTTACACTTAACCACAGACTTAATGTACTTGGTTTTGTAGATTTAAGAGGTTTGGGAGGAAAATATTCCGAATCAGTAAACCTCGGTATGCAGGATTTGGTTGCTGCTCTTCAATGGGTTCATGATAATATTGAGAATTTTGGCGGCGATCCGAATACCGTTACCATTAACGGTCAGTCGGGAGGAGGACGAAAAGTTTCTACTCTAATGGCTATGCCATCTGCAGCTGGGTTGTTCCACAGGGCCATCGTTCAAAGTGGTTCAGAGCTTCATATTGGAGAAAGTGATGTTAGTAAAGCTTATGGACTTACATTTGTAAAGGCACTCGGACTTACACCGGAAGAGGCGGATAAATTAAATGATATCCCATACGAAAAACTTGTAGCCGCAGGTAAACAAGCCACTGCCGAAATGCAGGATGCCGGGGCAAATCTGTATGTGTATGGAATTAGCCCAACAGTTGATGGAAAATATATAACACAACATCCTTTTGATCCAACACCTGCTGAGTTTTCGAAAGATGTGGCAATGTTGATCGGATCAAATCTGAATGAATTGACATACCGTGACCGGCAGCTAATAACTCCAAAATCAATGACGGAGGTAAGAGGAAGCTTGACTGATCTGTATGGTGCCGAACACGTAGATGAATTTATTGAAGCACATACAAAATCATATCCAAATCTCGATCAGCCAGAGGATCTTTTGTCGGTAACGCTTAAGTATCGCTCAAATGCAATTAAGCAGGCAACAATTAAAAATGCGCAGGGTGGTGCCCCTGCTTTTGTGTATCTTTTTGAATGGCAATCGCCTGTAAACGATGGCAGTTTAGGTGCCGCGCATGGAATGGAATTACCTTTCATGTTCAATAATGTTGCACTTGCCCGGTCACTTACAGGAGGTGGAAAAGATGCTTATGAGCTTGAGGATAAGATCAGTTCTGCATGGATAAACTTTGTGAAGACCGGTGATCCGAATTGTAAGGTTTTACCTAAATGGGAAGCTTTTACTCCGAAAAATGGTGCTACCATGATATTTGATAACAAATGCAGGCTTGTTCACCATCATGATAAGCCATTGATGGATTTCGAAAATACGTACCCTTCACCGGGTTTGTTTGGACCTAAAGGAATAAGAAAGATATAAATCACATGAAATGAGGGTGAGAATGGAGTTCGCAAAAAAATGATCAAATCTTTCGACTTCAGTTACATGCCATTTCAAACCAATAATTTAATCGCATGAAGAACAGATATATAATAAGTTTAATTG
>DASQBW010000716.1:0-2822 GCA_035635015.1 Draconibacterium sp.
TGTTTGCCTGGACTAAACGAGTGAATTATTACTTTGGATTTTTTGGCCGGAAGTCCGATTTGTTGGCAAAATACATGCAACTGCTAAAAATAATTGAGGAAAAGGATTTTCAGTCAGATTACTTAAGTGTACTCAGAAAAAAAGTAACGGAGCCATCGGCAGGGAAAACATTTGGCGAGCTAAAAAGCTTAGTAAAAGAGTTTGAATACCGCCAGAATATTTTGGTTGGCATTGTGCTTAACGGGCTTTTACTGTGGGACATTCGTTGCGTGTATAAACTTTGGAAATGGCACAACGGGAATCGGGATAAGTTAGCTAACTGGCTGGAAATCATTGCGCAAATGGATGCGCTTATCAGCCTGGCTAATTATGCCAATAATCACAGCAGCTTTGTGTACCCTGAAATTACAAACGAGGATTTTACATTTTGCGCCACCGGGCTTGGGCATCCGTTAATCAAGGAAGAGAAGCGGATAAATAACAGCATTGAAATACAAGGCTGGTCGAAAATAATGATTGTTACCGGCGCAAACATGGCCGGTAAAAGTACTTTTCTGCGCACGGTTGGAACTAATCTTTTGCTTGCCGAAATTGGAGCGCCGGTTTGTGCCGATTCATTGAAAATAAGACCGCTTGATTTGTATACCAATATGCGAACTACCGATTCATTGCTAAAAGATGAATCATATTTTTTTGCAGAGTTGAAAAGGATTAAGGCCGTACTTGACCGGTTGGCGACCGGCGAGCAGATTTTTGTTATCCTCGACGAAATGCTGAAAGGAACAAACTCAATAGACAAGTTGAACGGTTCGAAAGAACTGGTCCGGAAACTGGTACAGCACCAGTGTGCTGCAATGATTGCCACTCATGATCTGAAGTTGAGTGAAATGGAAAAGGAACTTCCACAGCAGGTTTCTAATAAGTGTTTCGAAATTCGGATTGAAAACAACGAGTTGATTTTCGATTACAAACTTTCCGATGGTGTTACCCAAACCATGAACGCCACTTTTCTGATGAAAAAAATGGGGATTATCTAATTGTATCCGTTACTCGAAAGGTGTTTTGTTGTGGGTGAGGGACAGGTAAATTGCAAGGCCCCATGTGCAATTTTATGAGTTCCTTCTAAAATAATAATCCGGCAAGTCATTAATTGTTAAGAACGAGCAGGTATTTTAGGCAGGCGAGTAACTATTAATCATGAGCGAGTAAGTAAATAAGCAGTGCGAGTAAGTAAATAAGCAGTGCGAGTAATGCTCGCACATAGTTATTTGTAACTCGTACTATTTAAAAATTAACTCGTGCGTTATTATTTATGGCTCGTGTGGTAATAGATTTAGCTTTTATAACGAGAGAATTAACACGCTGCTGTAAGCTAAAGGTAATTATGGCTTCAATTACGCAGTTTAAAAGTCATATTACCAGAATAAAACAGTACCTAATTAGATGTAAGGCTGTTATTAAACCGGCATTTGCCTGCCGGTAAAAGACATTGCGAATTCTTGTGCGAAATTTGCACTGTGCTGACGCCTTCGCCCTCTGATAGTACTGTTTTTATCCACAGTTTTTCAACGGCAGATTGTTAGTTATTGCAGCTGCCAAAACCCTTGGCAAGTGGAGTATTTGATTATATTTGTGACAATTGGGTGAAATCTTTGTTTTTCTGAAAAAACAATACCCTTTAAGTACAAAAATCAGAGAAACATGGTTCACTGAAATTCGAAAGATAGATTCTTGAGATAAAAGTATGAGTGCAAATTACGACGAAGGTGCAATAAAAACGTTAGACTGGCAGGAGCACATCCGGCGACGTCCTGGGATGTATATCGGGAAACTGGGAGATGGAACTTCTGCCGACGATGGTATTTATGTTTTGTTAAAAGAGGTGATGGACAACTCTGTTGACGAATTTATGATGGGCCACGGCAAACGGATTGTTGTAGATCTTGATCAGGATAAAGTTTCAATTCGTGATTTTGGCCGCGGAGTTCCTCTGGGCAAATTGGTAGATGTGGCGAGCAAAATGAATACCGGAGCAAAATACGACAATAAGGTTTTCAAAAAATCTGTAGGCCTGAATGGTGTTGGTATAAAAGCAGTAAATGCACTCTCGTCTGATTTTATGATAAAAGCGGTTCGCGAAGGGGTGGCCAAAGAAGTGTACTTTAGCCAGGGAATAAAAACCGACGAGAAGGACCATAAGAATGTTGACGAAGAAAACGGTACGCAGGTAACCTTTGTTCCCGATGAAACGGTGTTTAAAAAGTATCGTTATATGAGCGATTATATCGTGAATATGATGAAGAATTACACCTTTCTGAATGCAGGGTTAACCATCGAGTTTAATGGAGAAAAGTTCTATTCGCGAAACGGACTACGCGATTTGCTGGAAGAGAACATGGATCATGACCCAATTTATCCAATTATACATCTGAGAGGAGAAGATATTGAAGTTGCCATAACACATGGGAACCAATACGGGGAGGATTATTATTCGTTTGTTAACGGACAACACACTACACAGGGAGGAACCCACTTACAGGCTTTTCGTGAAGTTTTAGTGAAAACGATCAGGGATTTCTACAAAAAGGATTTTGATCCGTCCGATATTCGGGCATCAATTGTAGCTGCCGTTAGCATTAAAGTCGAAGAGCCTGTATTTGAGTCGCAAACAAAAACCAAACTAGGTTCAAGAGATATTGGCCCCGATGGCCCGTCAGTTAGGGCGCATGTTGGTAACTTTCTCCAAAAGGAACTGGATAATTACCTGCACAAAAATCAGGAAACAGCCGAAGTGCTATTAAGGCGTATTGTAGAATCGGAGC
>DASQBW010000717.1:0-4132 GCA_035635015.1 Draconibacterium sp.
GTAATGGTATCGTCATTGTCTGATGTTTTCACCAATTCGAGTTCCTGTGTTATTTTTCCTTCCGACAGAAGTTCTATGCCTTCTGAAAAGGTTTGATATCCATCAATCTCAACATGAATGCCAAAATTAAACGGGGAAGAACCCGAGACAGGAATATTTGGATCGATGGTCAATTCTAATTGTCCCTGTGGCGTAATGTATTCGCTGTTTTTTTCTCCTGCAAAGTTGACAATATCACCTGCATTATCGCCGGTAAACCAGATTCTTGCCGATTTCGTTATCAAAGATTTGTCGTCAGCATCTATCAGTTTAAGGTTTATTCGGGTTGTAAAAAAGTTGAAGTCAACAATTAATAAGTTAATATCTTCACCTGTATCTTTATCAATGGTTGGATCGTCGAGCATTTCGCCACAACCAAAAATACTTGCTGTTAGAAAAATTCCCAACAGGATTCTGTAAATATGTTTCATTCTGTTTTTCATGATGATGTGTTTTTGATGTTAAAACAATTTTACGGTAAGTCCCAGTTTAATTACCGGGTAAAACTTATACGCATCAAACTGGTATTCCAGGTATTCAGCCTGTCCGAAAGCCGGGTTTGCAGTAGGTGCAAGCAGTCCGGTAGCTTCAATTTCAATATCCGGCGGCCCCATATAGTATAAACCGGTTTCAAAGTTGAAAACTATCCCCTCGCGTTTTCCCAAGAAGGCCCTGTAACCTGCGCTGCCGTATGGAGATACTTTAAGTCCGGGTTGGGCGCTAATTACAAAATCGCCAATATCTTCGGCCTGAATCACAATATCTCCATATTCAAAATCGCTGGCTGCATAACCCGTTACTTCAGTGTTAAATGCACTGAAAACAGCTCCGGCAGAGATGTACAGGTTTTTAGCGTAAGCATAATCAAACAGTGCCAGAATTCCCCCGGTTTTAAAGTCCATGTCAGCCTGGTAGGTAATGTCGTTTTCATCAAAATCAAAATCGTAGCTTAGCGACAAGGTTTCGTAAGCAGCTCTCACCGAGAATTTAAGGCTAAATGCATAGCGCAGGCTGCCTCCGTAACCGTTGGTTGATACTTGTGCCCCAAGATACAGGCCTTTAGGGCCGGGTGCACGATAATTTGATGATGTAACGTTGTCTTGTGCAAATGTTAAGGTAGAAATACCCAAACATAATACGAACAAAAACATCTGTTTTATTCGGTTCATATTTAACATGTTATGAAGTAATTTGCGTCCCTTCAAACTACTGATTTATTATGGTTGTGAGCAAAAATAGAAAAAAATGTATGTGCCGGTCATTAATTAAGGATTAAATTTGGAGTCAACAATTCCGAATAGAGGCTAATGGATTTTAACGTAGTATCAGATTATAAACCCACAGGAGATCAACCGGAAGCCATTCGGCAACTGACTGAAGGGATAAAACAAGGAGAACGGTTTCAGACTTTGCTTGGTGTTACAGGATCGGGGAAAACATTTACCGTTGCAAATGTTATTAAAGAGGTGCAGCGCCCAACTTTGGTGTTGAGCCACAACAAAACACTGGCAGCGCAGCTGTACAGCGAAATGAAACAGTTTTTCCCGGATAACGCTGTGGAATACTTTGTTTCGTATTACGATTATTATCAACCCGAAGCCTACTTGCCAACTACCGATACTTATATCGAAAAAGATTTGTCCATAAATCAGGATATTGAAAAATTGCGATTAAGTGCCACTTCGGCACTGCTCTCAGGAAGACGCGATGTGGTGGTGGTTTCGTCGGTTTCGTGTTTGTATGGTATTGGAAATCCTGATGATTTTCATGCCAATATTTCCACAGTAAAAGTAGGGGATAACATTCAGCGAAATGCATTGCTATACCAGTTTGTTGAAGCACTGTACAGCAGGAGCGAAGTGGATTTTAACCGCGGGAATTTCAGGGTGAAAGGCGATACTGTTGATATTTACCCTGCCTATGCCGATGTAGCTTATCGCATTACTTTTTGGGGCGATGAAATTGAAGAACTTTCGAGTTTCGACCCGGAGGATGGACTTACAATTGAAACACTCGACGAAGTAGTTATTTACCCGGCCAATATTTTTGTAACCACAAAAGACCGGATGAAATCGGCCATTCATCAAATTCAGGACGACTTGGTAAAGCAGGTAGAGTTTTTCAAAGAAATTGGAAAACCCCTTGAGGCAAAACGTATACTGGAGCGCACAGAATATGACATGGAAATGATGCGTGAACTGGGCTATTGCCCGGGTATTGAAAACTACTCGCGTTACTTCGATGGCCGAAAACCCGGCACCCGGCCATTCTGCTTGATGGATTATTTTCCTGACGATTTTTTGGTGGTGATTGATGAAAGCCATGTAACCATTCCGCAAATCAGGGCCATGTACGGAGGCGATAATTCGCGTAAAACAAACCTGGTTGAATTTGGTTTTCGCTTACCTGCAGCCATTGATAACCGCCCATTGAAATTTGAAGAATTTGAGCAAATAATAAACCAGATTATTTATGTAAGTGCCACGCCTGCTGATTATGAACTGGCTAAATCGGAAGGTGTGGTTGTGGAGCAGATTATTCGCCCAACCGGTCTGCTCGATCCGGTAATCGATGTGCGGCCAAGTACCAATCAAATTGATGATTTGATGCATGAAATTCAGCTTCGGATAGAAAAAAATGAAAGGGTACTGGTTACAACCTTAACCAAAAGAATGGCTGAAGAGCTCTCGAAATACCTCGTTAATATGGGTGTAAAAACACGTTATATTCACTCTGATGTTGATACGATGGAACGGGTGGAAATAATGGAACAGTTGCGAAAAGGGGAATTTGATGTGCTTGTAGGAATAAACCTGTTGCGTGAAGGACTTGATTTACCCGAAGTTTCGCTGGTGGCTATTTTAGATGCCGACAAAGAAGGATTTCTGCGTTCGGAACGTTCGCTTACACAGACAGCCGGGCGTGCAGCCCGTAACCTGGATGGCAGGGTTATTATGTATGCCGATAAAATGACAGATTCGATGCAAAGGACCATTGATTCGACCAATTACAGGCGTGAGAAGCAGTTGAAATACAACGAAGAAAATAATATTACCCCCAAAGCCATTGTTAAACCTACGCGCGAAATTATTGGCTATAAGTACCGCAGCGATAAGAACGAACAGTACGAAGGCGGAATGGGGCAGCCGGATATTGCAGCCGATCCTGTAGTACAATACATGAGCGTTGATGGATTGGAGAAAGCAGTGGAGAAAACCAAAAAACAAATGCAGGCAGCAGCCAAAGAGCTTGATTTTATTGAAGCTGCGCGTTTGCGTGATGAAATGTTTGCCTTGCAGGCGCTTATTCAGGAAAAGAAACAAAACAAGAAAAAATAGTTGCTCCTACTTAACATCTGTCAGTGAGCAATTTAGCCTGGTTCCATAAGATTGTGCACTCGAAGACGAATCCAATGAATAGCTGATTCTCTAAAAAAGTGTAATTTTGCCGCAAAATTTAGGGGATGGAAATTTCATTTTCAAAAATTATAGCCGACGTTAGATTGGTATTATTAAATCCAAAAGAATTTTGGGTTGACCGGAAAACAACAGAAGGCAGCCAGAGACTCTGGATAACTTACCTGCTCCCGATAGCTTTGGCAGGGGCACTGGCTGTTTTTATCGGAGAATTCTTTTCCCGGACCGATTTTTTTATTGAATTTCCATTATTGAAAGCAATTCGCAAAGTTTTGCTTTTTGTCACTCATTACTTTTTAAGTGTATTCTTCACCAACGAACTGATGAAAACATTTGGAGCAGAAAAGAATAAGGAGCTTGCCCGAAAACTGGTTGTATT
Organism: Draconibacterium sp.; assembly: GCA_035635015.1. Lineage (GTDB taxonomy): Bacteria > Bacteroidota > Bacteroidia > Bacteroidales > Prolixibacteraceae > Draconibacterium. The sequence goes on from DASQBW010000717.1 coordinate 3,835, forward strand.
CTCCATGACACCAATGCTGTTGGTTTCAATTGTAACGGGTTTGTTCCAGTTTTTATACGTTGTAGATATCTTGGGAATTTATAGTTTTTACCTGTTTTGGGTAGGCGCAAAAGAACTGCTTACTTTTCCTGAAAATAAAGAGCATAGCTATATTTTGATCACAATTGTTGTTAACTTTTTTATATTTAGCTTTTTAAGCGTGTTCTTGTCTAAAATTCTGGATGTGTTTTATTAAATTTTTTGCAAGAAACCGGATTTATTTATATTCTTAACCATGTCGAAAAAGCCGCAACAAAAT
>DASQBW010000718.1:0-2793 GCA_035635015.1 Draconibacterium sp.
ATTTGTATGAAGAAAATTTTGATCCGTGGAAACACTTTGTTTATCATCCCGATGCCTCGATGAGCAAATTTGCAACCGATCTGCTTTCAGAAAAATATACCGAAAGTAAACGCTGGACCAAAGCAGGAGCTTTTACAGAAAAAGAAGAAGACATTCTGGATATCCTGGTTCCGAGGATTGTGAACGAATACAAGCTCCGGAAAATTAAAATGATGATGGCTGAAATTGAGAAAGCAATAGATAAAGCATCGGCCGAGAACGATTTTGATAAGGTGATTGAAGAACAATCAATATACATGAACCTGAAACGGGCTGAAAAGGAGTTGGCGAAGAGCCTTGGAAGCCGAACCATAAATTAACGAATAATTATGCGCACACTTTTTATTGAAGATCGCAAGGAGATCGACAAAATTATCCGATCGTGTAAAACCTGTTATCTGGCCATGTCGGCTGATGATAAACCTTATGTTTTGCCTATGAATTTTGCTTTAGAAGGTGATTGTATAATTCTTCATTCGGCAATGGAAGGCCGCATGTGGGAAACGATAAAAAGTAATCAGCAAGTATGTATAAACTGGACTTTGGGTGAAGATCTGGCATGGCAGGATGTGCGTGTTGGATGCAGTTACCGGGTGAAATCGAAATCGGTAAACGTGGAAGGAAAGGTGGAGTTTATCGATGATTTTGATGAAAAATATCGCTGTCTGGGTCTGATGATGAAACAATACAGTGACAGAGAATTTAAGTTCGGGACACCCGCCGTAAAAAATGTCGGAGTTTTTAAAGTTAGAGTTGAAAATATTACAGGGAAAGTGTTTGGTGCAAAGGCTGTAACACCCTGGAATTCATAAAAATAAAAATGATCTTTGTAACAGGAGGTACCGGGTTGGTAGGAGCTCACTTATTGCTTGAGCTGTGTAGTAAAGGGGAAAAGGTTAGAGCCTTAAAGCGCGAAACAAGCAATTTGAATCAGGTGTTGAAGATTTTTAGTTATTACACCGATAAGGCCACACAGCTATTTGAAACAATTGAATGGGTAAACGGTGATATCCTGGATTATTATTCACTTGAAACATTATTAATAGGTGTAACAGAAATCTACCATTGTGCGGCCATTGTTTCGTTCGAAAGTAAAGAACGGCAGCGGATGATCTCTAACAATGTGGAAGGCACCGGTAATCTCGTGAATGCCGCGATTGAAAATGGGGTGAAAAAGATATGTCATGTCAGTTCGATTGCTGGATTGGGGAAATTACAAAATGGAGCTCCGGTCAACGAAGAAACCAACTGGATACCGTCGAAAAAGAACTCAGGTTATTCGGAAAGTAAATTCTTTTCGGAAGCTGAAATATGGCGTGGGATTGAAGAAGGACTGGATGCTGTAATTGTTAATCCATCGATAATATTTGGCCCGGGCAATTGGGAAAGTGGTAGTTCAAAAATATTTAAAACCATTTGGGATGGAATGAAATTCTATACCAAAGGTGTTACTGGTTTTGTTGATGTTTTTGATGTTGTTGTTCCTATGATCCGGTTAATGGAGAATGATAATTTTGAAAAGTGTAAAAATCAACGCTTTATTCTAAGTTCCGAAAACTTAAGTTACCAGGAAGTGTTTATACAAATTGCTGAAGCATTACAAAAACCAATACCAACTATTTGGGTAAGTGATTTTTTAATGGCTTTTGTTTGGCGTGCTGCAACTTTTGCCGGCTGGGTAACCCAAAGACCGATCTTAATTACCCGGGATTCTGCCACTGGCCGAAATGCGGTTAACAATATTGATGGTTCTAAAATTACACGAATGATAGGATATGAGTATTTATCGATAAAAGAATCAATTAAAAAAACAGCCGGATTTTTGAAAGAGGATATGAAATAATTTCTACGGATTTCGAAAATTTAGGTGAGACTTATTGGCATATTAGGAATAGATGAATCGATTAAAAATATAAAAGGCAGGAGAACCCTGCCTTTTTAAAACCTCAAACTTTTTATCATTCCTAATGAATGCCCAATTTGGTAATAAAAGCCTTCCCAAACTTTTATAACGATATAATGGTATAGTTCACTACCTTTCAACAAGTAGTATTTTAATGCATTTTTCAGCTCTTTAACCTTAAAAAAGGCAAAAGAGGGCAACTCTTCGTCCACAAAAAGCTGCCCATAATAAAAACAAAAAGATAAAAAATAAGGGTTTGTACGGCCAAAGTATATTGTTGTTTATTAATTTCCAAATAATTCAATAAAAAAATGGTTATCTATGAATAAATAAGGGCTTAATTAGTAAACATTTAACATAAAAGTGTAATTATGTGCAATTGTTAGTAATGGAGGTGTCTGCTATAAAATGCAAAAAAGAAATTAAGAATTAGATGGATTTTGCCAGTCTTGTTTAACTTAATCTGCCATCCATATCTCTCGACCTTTCTGGTTTGATTGGAAACTTTATGGGTTTGTTATCACGATTTGACCGATAAATTGCAGTAAGTAATTCTACTGTTTTTCGGCCTTCTAAACCGGTTACAAATGGTTTTCTATTATGTTGTATTGCACGTATAAAATCTTCAATCTGACGTTCCATATAATAGGAAGTTGCATCAATATCATTGAAATGTTTTTGATCTTGTATCTTCCACTGCTCAATTAAATGTTCTTCTCCGGGAACAGTCCAGATATCGTTAACCGGAGGTTCGGCTATTGAAGACATTCCTGCTATAAACATTGCACCACCATCGGTTTGTACTCCAACCGATGCTCCGTTTTCTCCATGCACATGCACTTTTCCGTAGA
>DASQBW010000719.1:0-2096 GCA_035635015.1 Draconibacterium sp.
GTCATAATAATAATTGTATTCTTAAAGTTTACAGTGCGGCCTTTATTATCGGTTAAGCGGCCATCGTCTAAAACCTGCAACAAAACATTAAACACATCGGGATGTGCTTTTTCAATCTCATCGAAAAGCACTACCGAATAAGGTTTGTGGCGCACAGCCTCGGTTAACTGTCCTCCTTCGTCGTAGCCAACATATCCGGGAGGCGAACCGATCAAGCGGGTTACAGAGAATTTCTCCTGGTATTCCGACATATCAATACGTGTGATCATATTCTCGTCGTTGAACAGGTATTCTGCCAACGCTTTTGCGAGCTCAGTTTTACCCACTCCGGTAGTTCCCAAAAAGATGAAAGAACCGATCGGACGTTTTTCGTCCTGCAATCCGGCACGGCTGCGGCGCACTGCATCAGAAATAGCCACAATCGCTTCGTCCTGACCGATTACACGATTGTGCAGTTCGTCTTCCATGTCCAGTAACTTTTCGCGCTCACTCTGTAACATTTTCGAAACCGGAATACCGGTCCATCGTGCCACCACCTCGGCAATATCTTCCGTATCAACCTCCTCTTTAATCAGGTTTTCACCCTTTTTCATTTCTTCCAGCTCTGCCTGCAGCTTTTCAATCCCGGCCTCCACTTCTTTTACTTTACCGTAGCGTAACTCGGCCACACGACCATAATCGCCCTCACGCTCGGCTTGTTCTGCTTCAAATTTGTAAGTTTCAATCTCTTCTTTCTTTTTCTGAATGGCTTCAATTACCGATTTCTCCGATTGCCATTTGGCCCGAAGCTGCGATTGTTCCTCTTTCAGATTCGAGATTTCTTCGTTCAGCGAATCCAGTTTTTTGGTATCATTCTCACGTTTTATCGCCTCTCGTTCAATCTCCAGCTGTTTAACGCGTCGCTGAATTTCATCCAGTTCCTCGGGAACAGAATCAATTTCCAGACGCAATTTTGCAGCAGCTTCGTCCATTAAGTCGATGGCTTTATCGGGTAAAAACCGATCAGAAATATAACGCTGCGACAATTCAACCGACGCAATAATTGCATCGTCTTTTATCTGCACTTTATGGTGATTTTCGTATTTCTCTTTAATACCACGCAAAATAGAAATGGCACTCAAAGTATCCGGCTCATCAACATGTACAATCTGGAAACGACGTTCCAGCGCTTTATCTTTTTCGAAATATTTCTGATACTCAGCCAGGGTGGTTGCACCAACAGCACGTAACTCGCCACGGGCCAATGCCGGTTTTAAAATATTGGCAGCATCCATTGCTCCTTCGCCTTTTCCGGCACCTACCAGCGTATGAATCTCGTCGATAAACAGAATGACCTCATCGTTCGATTGAACAACTTCGTTAACCACGGCTTTTAAGCGCTCCTCAAATTCGCCTTTGTATTTTGCCCCGGCAACCAAGGCTCCCATATCCAGCGAAAATACCTGTTTCGATTTCAGGTTCTCGGGCACGTCGCCACGTACAATACGGTGCGCCAGTCCTTCGGCAATGGCTGTTTTTCCCGTTCCCGGTTCGCCCAGTAAAATAGGATTGTTTTTTGTACGGCGCGAAAGAATCTGCAATATCCTGCGAATCTCATCGTCGCGGCCAATTACCGGATCGAGTTTACCCGAGCGGGCACGTTCGTTCAGGTTGATGGCAAAACGATTTAACGAGTTGAATTTGTCTTCTGCCGTTTGGCTATCAACTTTCGATCCTTTCCGCAATTCTTCAACGGCCAGTTTCAGTTCTTTTTTTGCAATGCCATTGTCTTTCATCAAACGGCTGGTATTATCCTTTACTTCGAGCAACGCCATTAAAATATGCTCAACCGAAACATACTGGTCGCCCATTTCCTGTGCCATTGCCAGCGCTTTTTGCAAAGCCTGATTTGCACCAGATGAAAGGTATTGTTCTGCTCCTGAAACTTTTGGATACGACTGAATAATCTGATCGAGTGCCTGTTTGAAAATGGGCACATTAACATCTAATTTTTTAAGTAAAAACCCGGTAACATTCTCGGCCGAATGAAGTACTCCACGAAGAATATGACCGGTTTCGATTGCCTGTTGGTTGTTTCCCTGCGCAATCTGAAAAGC
>DASQBW010000720.1:0-3206 GCA_035635015.1 Draconibacterium sp.
GTAATTAACGATCCGTTTAATGGCAGCGATACGTTACCTGCTTCAATACGCTTTAAGATTTCATCTTCATCGCCGGTATACTCAAGGTTCATTTTGTTTTCGTAATCAAAAGTAGCCTCGGTATTGTAATTTACCCGCATGTTCATTTTCGTACCAATCTGTCCGGTAACATTCATGTTAATCTTTTCATCAAAATCGAATGTTGGTACTTTGCGTAACCGCTCGGGAATGGATGGATTATCGGTTTTACTTACCTGGTAGCCAAAGCTTACTTCTACCCATCCCTGAGGTTGTATGTCAATGGTATTTCCACCGAATATCCGGTTAAACGCTTCGCTTCCAATGGTTAGTTTAGGTAAAAGGCCACCACGGGCATCAACTGATTCCTGTTGGGTTCGCGAACGCCAATAGTCGCGAATCGACTTATCGAAATCGTATTCCATATAGTCGTCGAGCGACATAGTTTGTGGCAACCTGTAGTTTAGCGAGCCAACCTTTTCATAAAAAACATACTGACCCAGAACCGGATCGTACTCAATTTCGTATTTTATGTTGCTGGGTTTATTGAGGTATAATTTTGATGAATCCTGGCTTGAATATCCAAATGCCGGTTGGTCTTTAAAAGGATATGGAAGTACTCCGGTTGTATCTATTTCCGGTACATCCTGTGCCTCTCCTTTATAAGGGAATGCAAGGACGAAAAATACAGTCAAAATGAAGAATATCTTTGGTAAACTTCGGCTTAGTGTCATTTCATTTAAATTACTCCAACAAAAGGTTTTCCGAATAGAACAAGGTCAGTACTGTTCTTTTTCGAAAGAGGTACATTTTTATAACCTTTTTAATGCTTGTTTTATCACGCTTTCCACTTTCGCTTCAGGTTGTTCCTGAAGTATTTTCGATACAACCTTTTCGGTATCCTTCTTCGTAAACCCAAGCATGACTAATGCTGATAACGCTTCATTTTTGATAGTATTGTCTGCTACTGATAAAATTTGGTCTGATTCATGTAATTTTCCGAGTTTATCTTTTAAATCAATTATAATGCGTTGTGCTGTTTTTATTCCAATGCCTTTTACTGCTTTTAAAACAGCTACATTTTCTGTGGCTACTGCTGCTTTTAATTCCTCAGGATTTAAGGATGAGAGCATCATGATAGCAGTACTTGATCCAACACCGTTTACCGATATTAAATTTCGAAACAATTCGCGTTCGCTGGTACTGGAAAAACCATAAAGTGTGTGGGCATCTTCACGTATAATTTGTTGTAAAAACACTTTTGCTTCTTTTTGGCCATTTAGTGCGCTGTAAGAATTTAATGAAATATGAATAAAGTAACCTATTCCCTCGGTTTCCAGAATTACGTTTGTTGCACTTATTTCAACAATTTTGCCTTTAATGTATTCGTACATATTCCCCCGATTTTACAAAGTATCTTCCTCTTCCGAGGCTTCGATATCCACGCTCTCATCGACCTGATTCGGATTGATTTCGTATTTGCCCAGCGGATTTTTGCTGATCTCGTCGTAAATACACCTGTTTTTATGAATATCGATGGCAAGGTATAAAGCCTGACGGAAAGATTCGGGTGAAGCTTTTCCTTCTCCGGCAATGGCATAAGCAGTTCCGTGTGCCGGGGAAGTACGTATTGCGGGCAGTCCTGCGGTGTAATTTACACCACGATCGAACGATGCAAGTTTAAATGGAATAAGGCCCTGGTCGTGGTACATGGCGAGTATGGCATCGAATTTAAGGTAATCTTCAGACCCGAAAAATCCATCAGCCGGATAAGGCCCCAAAGCCATAATACCTTCTTTTTTAGCCTGAATTACAGCAGGAAGAATGATTTCTTTGTCTTCAGTTCCAATCAGCCCGTTGTCGCCTGCATGAGGATTTAATCCAAAAACAGCAATACGTGGTTTTGTAATGGCAAAATCCTGTTGAAGCGATTTTGAAATGATCCTTATTTTTGATAGGATAGTTTCTTTGGTCAGGCTTTCGGCAACCTTTGATATAGGAATATGTGTGGTTACTACACCAATTTTCATGGTTTCGCTAACCATAAGCATTGCATAGTTGTTGGTATCGAATTTTTGTGCCAGGAACTCGGTATGCCCCGGGAAGTTAAATTCTTCGCTCTGTATGTTGTCTTTATTTATTGGTGCTGTTATCAGCGCATCAATGTATCCTTTTTGCAGATCGCTGGTTGCACGCTCAAGGGCATTAAACGATGAAATACCAGCTTCCGGCGTTGATTTACCTAATTCTACCCTGATATTTTCGTCAACACAATTAATAATGTTCGCTTTTTTTAACAATATTTCTTTTGTGTTTCTGATGTGGTTGAAGCTTACATCGTTAATGTCAAGCGCTTTACGATGATACGCTGCAACCTTTGGCGAGCCATAAACAACCGGAGTACACATTTCCATGATTCGCGGATCGGAAAGTGTTTTTAGTATTACTTCGTATCCAATGCCATTAATATCTCCGTGGGTGATTCCAATTCGTATTTTATTTTGTGTTGCCATTCTGTTTTGTTTCAAATATTTTGCTCTTTTTTTAAGCTCTGCAAAGTTAATTGAATTAATTGAAATGAGCATGTCCCTTTCTTTTTCTGAATTTCTTGCAGAATAAAAATGAAAGATAAGGTCAGTTCACCAATGAATTTAGGAAATTGTATAGCAAGCGAGTGCCAAATCCGGTTCCCCCCGCCGGGCGGTAAGCATCTTTCTCTTTCCGGAAAGCTGTGCTTGCCATGTCAACATGAATCCAGTTGTAATCGGTAAAATGTTCCAGAAATTTACCGGCTATTGTCGCCTGTCCTTCACGTGTTCCAAGATTGTTTAAATCGGCGATGGGCGATTTTAACGGTTTTGCATATTCTTCCCAAAGCGGCACTTCAATTAAACGCTCGTAAGTGTCGAATCCGGCTTGTTTTAGTTGCTCGATGTTTTCAGAAGAATTGCCCATTACTACTGCTGCATGTAGTCCGGCAACAATATCGGCCGCACCTGTTAGTGTTGCACAGTCGATCACCAATTGAGGATTAAATTTTTTGGCATAGCATAACGCATCTGCAAGAATCAGTCGTCCTTCTGCATCGGTATTTTTTATTTCAACGCTTGTTCCGTCAAACATCTTAATAATATCTCCCGGTACGTAGGCGTTGCCATCGGGTCGGTTGTCGGTGGCCGGCACAATTC
>DASQBW010000721.1:0-7039 GCA_035635015.1 Draconibacterium sp.
CGTATGCAATGGCTATTTTAGGTTTGTTTGTATTTAAGTGGGCCGACATTGAACCACACAGCTGGTTTTTATTCCTTTTCCTGGGATTATTTGTAGTGAGTTACATCGTGTCGTTTGCGCGCTTCGGAAAAATACCAGGACTTCACTTGTACTCCGCTGTTTCGGCCGGATATGTTCAGAGTGTATTCTTTTTTATATTGTTCGTATTCGGATTTTACACCTGGTTTTTCTACCTCGCAGTAGGATGGGGAATTGTAGCCTACACCGAAAAAATATTAGTTCTATTTAAACTCGACGATATAAAGATAGGGGTGAAGGGACTCTACTGGTTAATGAAAGCTCAAAAAGAAGCAAAATAAATACAAGCCACATTCTTCGGATGTGGCTTTTTTGTATGCTCAAATATCTGATTTAAAAGGATGTAGAATCGATCTTTAGGAGGAAGTTTGCTTACTATATCTGCGATATTGTTGTTAATGCCTGGAGCAGTGTATATTTTAATTTTGTAGAAGCATTTTAATTCGATTTTGTAATTCCTGCCTGCACCTTATCAACCTTTAATTATTATCTTTAATCAACATTGAATACCGAATTGAAGTACAACTTTTTCGATGCAGAAACACGTTAAACACATTTTATTTTTTCTGAGTCTGGTTGGTTTGGCTTTGCTTGCACAAGCACAAAAGTCTGATACCATTTCCATTCGTTTCGATCAGTTGTTAATGCTGAAAGACACAATTTATTATGGTGTTAACGATTCGGTGGTGGTTCTTGACGTGGGTACCGAGTACGATATCATCAAAAATTTCCTGGTAAGGAAACCATCGTATTACCAAAAGCATCCCGATAAAGTAGAGTCGGTAAAACGTTTCAACAGTCGTTACGGAAGTTTATTGATGGGCTCGATAAGAAGCAGGGAGGAACAGCTGCCCAAAGATTTCAACCCGTCCGATCAGTATTTTGCATTCTATAAAAACCGGGTCATAAAAAATATTAGTATTGAACGGGTGCCGGTGCTCGATGGAAATCTTTTTGATACTACCAATGTTGACCTATCCGGATTTGGCCGCTTTCTGAATAAAACATACAGCCCGACCCGCGAACGTGTAATTCGTAAAAACCTTCATTTTAATGAAAACGAAAGGGTGAATGCCCGTATTTTTTCTGACAACGAACGCCTGTTTCGTGAGCTTTCGTACATCGAGGATGCTTTTATAAAAATCACCCCGGTAGGGAATTCAAGTGATTCGGTAAATGTAACGGTAATGGTTAAAGACCGATATCCGATCGGGGTAAGCGGCGATGTGAATGATTACAATGCTTTTGAGGTGGAACCGTATTCACGAAATTTTGCAGGGTTGGGACATAGCATTGGGATAATTGGCGAGTTTGATGGCGACACCGAAGAGAAGTTTGGTTATGGTGCTTATTATGCCATTAACAATATGTGGGGCACTTTTTTCGACAGCGAATTTCGGTATCAAAATGGTGTTGACCGCGAGAACTTCAGGATTCAGTTTGAAAAACCGTTTTTAACCACGCACACCAAAAACGGGGGAGAGATAATTTACCAGCAGCTGCGCGAAAAAGTGTCGGAACACCCGTTTGTAAACGATTCACTGGAGCACGATAACAGCAGGTATGATTTAACTTATTTCGATTTATGGTTGGGACATTCATTCTTTTTTCATAGAGATATTACGCGGCCATTTTTGAATATTGCAGCACGCTACGTTTCGTATAACTATAAAAACCAGCCACTGATAGATGAAAGAACAAACTACCAATTTCATAACCGGCAGTTGTACCTGGCCGGTTTGTCGTGGCAACAGGTATCGTACATAAAAACCAGTCGCTTGTTGCAATACGGAACGGTTGAAGATGTTCCTATCGGGTATAATCTGAATGTAACAGCGGGGTGGGAGAAAACCAGTTTTTACGAGCGTCATTACTCAGGATTGCGAGCCAATTACTCGCTGTATTTTAACAATGCCGGTATTTTTTCGGCTTACACCGAGGCTGGTGGTTATATCAACGACTCGAAGCTGGAAGACGGACTTGCCGGGTTACGTTTCGATTATTTAAGCCCGCTGGGCAGACTAGGGCAGCACGAAATCAGAAATATTTTCGAATTGAAACTAAACACCGTACGTAATCCACGGTATTTTATTCCTTACTATTCAACACGTACTTTTGCTCGCGATTATTTAAGAGGCTACAATAATTATTCGAACCTGTCGGTTTATTACAGGCCGGTTTTTTATTCCAATTGCCAGATTTGGGGATTTCGGTTTTCGTTTAACCCGTATGTAAATGTGGGGTGGTTCTCTAAATCAAACGCTGTTGCAAGAGTAGTCGATCGCTATTCAGAAATTGGCATTTGGGCCAGCACGAAAAATGAGAGTTTGATTTTTCCGGCTATGCACTTGCAACTGGGTTATTTCCCTAACCAATTGGAACAGGAACCTCGTTTTGTTTTCTCCATTGTTTTTAAAGACATCAAAGTATTTGAGGATTTTACTTCGCTAAAACCGGAGGTTGCAAATCCTGCAGAATTCCGTTAAAACAATTGGTTTCATAATTTATTTTCTCGCTATAGTTTGCGACTGGATTTCATTTCTTAATTAAATCGTTTTATTCAATATCTGGTAAAATTTAATTGCTGATAGTCCCGCTATAATCATTACTATTTGAATTAACTACTCTACACTCCTGCATAAACTCCTGTTAGAGAGCAGGAGGTAAGCCAGAACATCTATCTGTGTTTATTCATCAATAGCATTTTTATTCAGAGCTTTTGTATCGTCATCAATTAGGTGCACATATTCGTTCTGCCCAAAATTCATTCCTTTATGCCAGGATTTAAGGTGATCAATCTTACGCTGGAGTAATATTTTGATTCACTTTAAACAAATTTTCCGGATCGTACTTTTGCTTAATTTGAACCAACCTATCGTAATTGGCTCCGTAACTTTCTTTAATACGTTGCTGTCCTTCATTCATGATGAAATTAATATAGGCACCACCAGATGAATAAGGATGTAAAGCCTCAGAATATTCTTTAGCCCATTTGGTAATCTTTTCCTTATTTGATGGATCAGGATCGATTCCAACAAAGACTCCTGCATATTTTGCATCCCTGTGAATCCATGGGGTCTCTGATTTATTAATTCTTCCAGCAGCTCCACTAATGGGATAGAGGTGCATTTGTGATAAAGGAGTCGGAATATCCTTTCCGAATTTTTTATGTAAAGCAGCAGCCTCTGGTTGAATGTCTTTAAAGTAATCTGCTCTCCAGTACCATTGTAATCCTGGCGGCAACAGTCCATCGAACAGAGTTTGTACTGAAGGATAAGGCATTTCTCCAACATGCGCAAAATAAGGATTCATATCCATTATGGGTTTAAAAACATTTTCCGCTTGAGATAAATCTCCTGTATAACACCATACTATTGCACAAAACTTCTTATTATGCAGATGCTCTGGAAAAGGTGGTCCCGGAATTTCCAGCGTGGCTATAAATCCATTTAAATCATCTGGGGCATCATGAATAAACTTATGATACCAAGCCATAATTTCTTCTGTTTGTTCTATTTGCCAAAAAGTAGGACCCGCAAATACATTTTTTAAAGGATGTGCTTGAAACTTGAAGGAGGTTACCACCCCAAAATTTCCACCACCTCCTCTAATTGCCCAAAAAAGGTCTGAATTTTGTTTTTCGTCGACCGTTACAAAACTTCCATCTGCCAGTACCATATCCGCTTCGAGCAAATTATCAATAGTTAATCCGTATTTACGTGATAAATGCCCAACACCCCCTCCTAAGGTTAATCCTCCAACACCTGTAGTTGAGATGATTCCTGCCGGAACTGCTAATCCAAAAGGGTGAGTGGCATGATCTACTTCACCCCACAGGTTACCAGCTCCAACTCTAACCGTATTGTCTTCTGTGTTTATACGAACGAATTTTATTCCTGATAAATCAATAACCAATCCACCATCACAAATTCCAAGACCTCCGGCATTATGCCCGCCACCTCGTATGGCAAGTAAAACATCATTTGCCTTGGCAAAATTGACTGATGCGATTACATCTGCCACATCCACACACCTTACAATCAGACCTGGATATTTGCTGATCATGGCGTTATAAACCTTGCGTGTTTCATTATAGTTGGGAGATTCGGGATTTATTAGTTCTCCTCTGATTTTTAAAGCAAAATTTTTGATTGCTTCATTACTTATATCTTTTACTAATCTTGACATAATTCAATTTTTTAATCTTTTTTAATAATAATTCAACTATTCCCCATCATGATAAACCAAATTCGTTAGAGCAATTGTGAACGTTTCAGGATTCGTTGAGTAAGAAATCTTATAATCCATCGCATACCAACCATCTTTCTGATAAGCCTCAGGTTGTGGAATAGGTATTATTTCATCGGGATGTGTCAACAAATAATCTCTTGTAATCATCGGTTCCCAAAATATAAACTCACCTTCATGAGACCCCCAAATAAATGTCTTCGTAAATGTTTCCAGCATAGGTGGTAATTCTGCAGATGTTGAATCTACCCAGTGAGCTCCCATAGCAGGGACAAGACCGGGTAATTCCATATAGTTAGTTGGAACGTACATATCATCAGGTGCAGGATCAAAATACGGTGCATCCATCGGTGGAATGGCCTCTCTTTCTTCAATAGAAGTAATATAAAAATGGAAATCAAAGTGAGGTATGTCGTAAACCCCCGGAGGTTCATGTCCATGAGGATTCCAATCGAAAAGTACGTGGTTGTAAAAACTGTTCCCTTTGTTTTTTGGAAGAGGTAGAACATATTGAGCAGGTTCATCTGGTAAATTGATCAAAGCCATTGCACTCAAGTTTAATCCTACTTCCAGCGGATCACCATTTTTGAGTGTTTTAACCCATGCACGTGCTACACCATTACCAACAGGTACTGTTTTACTATAAAACATATTCATAGTTGCGCTTTTCAATTCAGGTTGAGTGTCATTCTGATCCAGGACACTTACATCCTCCTGACAGGATTGCATGCTGACTATTGCTGCAATAGCCATAATGCCTAATAGTTTTCTAAACAAGTTATTCATGAATTATTATGTTTATAATGTGTGATTCGCTTAGATTTATCCGTTTATCAATGGTGAATTATATCTGTCATTTTTAATACATTTTCTATTTAACCTTCTCATATACCTCGTATACTTTCCAAGGGGTAGTTCTTGCCCATCTTTTTGAATGGGGCCTTCGATAGTCCATGTATTATTTTCTATTTTACTTTTATATGTAAATGCACTACCTATCAGGTCCTGACTAGAAAAATATTCAAGGGTTTCTGTATAAGATTCCGCTGCTAAAATATACTTGCCTGCATTAAACATGCTATTTTGAATGGACTCCGCTTGATAAATGGTGGCAAAGTGTGTTTTATTTATGATCTTAACTAATCTAACATCATTCCCGGTAAGTGTGACAGTTGTGTCAGGGAGTATTATAACCCGTTTAACTGAATGCCAGGTTCCTTCCAATTTATTTTCCTGTGCTAATACCTGAGATTCAAACGCGATTAAGGCCATAATTATCATTGCATATTTTAGGCCTTTTTTTGTTAATTGTTCCATAACATTAGTTTTTAGTTATATGATATTTATTCGTAATGAATAACACCTTCATTAACTATCTCAAGTTGATTGTGATTTTTAAATTGTAAAGTCTGCTGTTTGGTATTGACACACCAAACCGGAGATAAATCGCCAGTATATTTCAAGCGTAATATTTTAGAATGATTAAAATTAAGACATTAATGTCTTTTATACAAATTTAATTTAGGTTATCAAATGAACCAAATCAGATTATAGGATGTATTTTAAAAGTTTTTGGAGACGATTTCTCCGGTAGTTCATGTTACATTTACTGATAAGATAGGAGTTCGTCCATTTTTGCTCGTGAAATGCTCATTCAACATGTGGGAAATGGGAATCTGTAGTTAGGCAATTTGTTTATTTTCGCCTGTTACGTCGGCGTATGATGTATAGGATGATGAGGAGAATTGGAACTATGATGAAAAAAATGATGTTGATTACATTCAATTCCAAAGGATCAGGTTTGCCGGTAGGAATCCCACTGGGCGCTTGTGCCATTGCCAGTGCTGTAACAAAAAGTAAAAAGGTGAATATGCTTGTTTTTTTTATCATGCGCTGTAATGTTTATTATTCTTACTATTAAAGCAAGTAGGTGGGGTGCTTTGTTCAATAATAAATATTTTATTTAAGCTTTAGGTTCTCAATTTGTGGTACACAAAACATCTTCTTCTCAAAAGTTATTTTTTGCACCATGCTTTAGCCTGGTGAATTCCAGATTGCAAATTGATTGGGGCTTTAGCCGTTAAAGTAAATGATTAAAGGTTAAAGCCATTCATCGCAAAAAAATCACCGCTCTGAAGGACGGTACAATACAAATCATTTGAACTGACAAGGCTCGTGAGGAGCACAAAAAAACCGTCCTTCAAACGAAAGACGGTTTTAATATTTTATAGGATAGGAGGTTTACAACCTCCGGTTTCGCTTATTAGCTGCGGTTACAAACCGCAGATCCCGCAAATCCCTACTTCTTGTAGATTTTTTTGTATCCGTAGATGGCGCTGGCACCCAGTTCTTCTTCAATACGAAGCAGTTGGTTGTATTTTGCCATACGGTCTGAGCGGCTCATCGAACCTGTTTTAATCTGACCAGAGTTGGTAGCCACTGCAATGTCGGCAATTGTTGAATCTTCAGTTTCACCCGAGCGGTGAGAAGTTACCGAAGTATAACCGGCACGGTGCGCCATTTCAATAGCGTCTAACGTTTCGGTTAAGGTACCAATTTGGTTTACTTTGATAAGGATTGAGTTTGCAGCTCCCAGTTCGATACCTTTTTGAAGGTACTCAACATTTGTCACAAAAAGGTCGTCGCCAACCAGCTGGCATTTGTCGCCAATTGCAGCATTCAGTTTTACCCATCCGTCCCAGTCGCCTTCGTC
>DASQBW010000722.1:0-5506 GCA_035635015.1 Draconibacterium sp.
GTTGGTGGAGCCGTTCCCGGAGCCGAAGATCTTCCCTTGGAAACAATCGATCCGCTTAAAGCTGAATATTTTTGCGAACGAAGGGAAGTTGGCGTAATGAATGTTGGTGGTAACGGTACTGTTGTGGTTGATGGTACAGAGTATAAAATGAACTATAAAGATGCCTTGTACATTGGGCGCGGCAGTAAAGAAGTTACGTTTAAATCGGATGACGCATCAAAACCGGCGCACTTTTATTTTAACTCGGCTCCGGCACATAAAGAATACCCAACCAAACAGGTTACCCTTGCCGATGCCAATGTCCTCCATTTAGGAAGCCTTGAGACATCGAATGAAAGAAATATCAACCAGTTGATGATTAATACCGTTGTGGATACCTGCCAGCTACAAATGGGAATGACGGAATTAAAAACCGGAAGTGTTTGGAATACCATGCCGGCACATCAGCACACACGTCGTAACGAAGTGTACTTCTATTTTGAAGTACCTGAAGAACAGGCGGTCTGCCATTTTATGGGCGAGCCTCAGGAAACACGTCATATCTGGATGAAAAACGAACAAGCTGTAATTTCTCCCGAGTGGTCGATTCACTCTGCTGCCGGAACATCGAACTACATTTTTATTTGGGGTATGGCCGGTGAAAACCTGGATTACACTGATATGGACGTTATTCAGCCTCAGGAATTGAGATAGGAAACCCAAAAATCAATCAACAAAAGAATTATTCAAATGATACAAGAATTATTTAACCTAAGCGGAAAAGTAGCATTGATAACCGGTGGAACACACGGAATTGGAATGGCCATTGGCAAAACACTTGGTCAGGCTGGTGCAAAAATATGTGTTAACGATATTTCTGATGAGAAACTGGAAGAGTGCAAAGCAGAATATGTCGAAGCAGGTGTTGATGTATACACGCTAAAGTTTGATGTTACCAACGAAGATGCCGTTGATAAAGGAATTTCGCAGATTGAGAAAGAGGTTGGCGATGTTGAAATTTTGGTGAATAACGCCGGAATTATAAAACGCATTCCAATTCTGGATATGGCTGTTGCCGATTATAAGCAAGTTATCGATATTGATTTAGTTGCTCCGCTGATTGTGGCCAAACGAGTTGCTCCAAAAATGATTGAAAAACGTTCGGGTAAAATTATAAATATGTGCTCCATGATGAGTGTTTACGGACGTAATTCAGTTTCGGCTTATGCTTCGGCAAAAGGAGGTTTAAAATTACTTACAGCCAACATGTGCTGCGAGTGGGCAAAATACAATGTACAGATAAATGGTATTGGTCCGGGGTATATTGCAACGGCTCAAACGGCGCCAATCCGTGAAGGCGGACATCCGTTTAACGATTTGGTGATGACACGCACACCCGCAAATCGCTGGGGAGAACCTGAAGATATAGGCAATGCTGCACTATTCCTCGCATCAAAAGCTGCTGACTTTGTTAATGGTCAGGTGCTGTACGTCGATGGTGGTATTTTGGCCAACTTCGGGTACGTAAAAGGCGAAAACGATATCTAAATAAACAAATAAGAGTAAGAGTGTTTTAAAAGAAATCTTGATTTACTCAGGGTTGTTTTAATACACTCTTTTTATAAAATCAAATCACATCCTATCAAAATGAAACATTTACTTTTCTTCCCGCTGCTTGCAATTGTTTTTTTTACCTCATGCAAAAATGAGCCAACATTAACGCTTAAAAATCCTTTAGACGTTGAACGAACAGATGAGGTTGTGGTGGTAAAACGCGCTGACATCTCTGATAAGATCACTTTCGACAACGATCAGTATCCGGTATTTACCCTTAAAGGAGAAATCGTACCTTCACAGGTTGATGATTTGGACGGAGACGGGAATTGGGATGAGGTGGTTATGCTGCTTAATTTTAATCCGGGTGAAAAACTGGAGCTTGTACTGGAGCAGTTTGATAAAGCGAATTATCCATCGATTGAAAAACGAACTAATCTACGATTGGGAATTGTACAGGGAGATGGTACATTCGAGGAGGTTGATAATTATAAAGCCATTCCTTATACCGAACCCTTTAAAATTATTGCCCAGGGAGAAGGAGTAACATGGGAAAATGATAAAATTGCTTTTCGGGTTTATTTCGATTGCAGAAATGTAAAAGACCTGTTTGCGAAAAGAAAACCGGAAATGATTGCCGATAAAGTCCAAACACCGGGTTTTGGCAGTTATCACGATTTGGCCGATTGGGGAATGGATGTTCTGCACTGTGGGAGTTCATTGGGTTCTGGTGGAATTGCATTGATGAAAAATGATTCGCTGATTCGCTTGGGATCGACTGATGTGTATGAGTACCAAAAAATTGTTGAAGGCCCGATTCGTTCCGTGTTCGAATTAAAATATTCAGGCTGGGATGTTGATGGTGAAGACATGGAGGCCGTGGAACGCATTACTATTTACCCCGGGAAATACTGGTTTGAATCGGATGTTACAATAAAAGGATGTTCCGATGATAATGAGATAGTTACAGGTATAGTTACCTCGCAATTAAAACGTGAACCCTTTGCTTTTGAAACCGGAGATTTTACGTGTATTGGTACACACGATGTACAATCGTTGAATAACGATGAGTTGGGTATGGCCGTACTTGTTCCAACGGCTGAAGCCGGAAAAACCGGTCGGACAAGTAATATCAATTGGGCCCGGAGAGGTAACGTTACAGTTCGCGAAAAAAGTTTTAGTAACATCATTTCCGAAACATATTATATTGGGCAGAAATGTGAAGATGCAACACCTGCAAAACACTATTTCTTTTCGGTTTGGGGACTTGATAAAGACCAATGGAAAACAGAAGAAGGTTTTCGAAAATATATTTCGGCAGAAGCTGCGAAACTTTCATCGCCAATTCAAGAGTTATAATTCCATATTATTGTCAGCTTTCCACGAAGGGATTTAAAAACACAATTGCAGAACTAAAGAAATAAAGATAGGATTGCGACCAGATAAGCTTATAAAAGATTAAGGTGTAAGGTTGCCAATTGATCTGTTTCTCTATTCTTAATTTTTATTTGCCATAAGAAAAACTTGGTATATCTTTATTGCTTATACTGTGTCGTTCAATGTTACTTGTTGCAGATACGGTTAAGTTTTTCAATGTTACAGTATAAATTTTAGTATGGCACTAAATTATATCTTCATTTTTTTCTTTCTCGCTGCATTTGTAATTGCCCTGGCTCGGCTTATTTTTCTGGGCGATACACAGGTTTTTACAGAAATGGTGCAAGCTACATTCGACATGGCAAAAACCGGTTTCGAAATTTCGCTGGGACTAACCGGAGTGCTTACCTTGTGGATGGGGATAATGAAAATAGGAGAAAAAGGTGGAATCGTTCATGTTTTCTCGAAAGTTATTGGCCCGTTTTTTAATAAACTTTTTCCCGAGCTAGGCAAAGAACATCCGGCACATGGTTCCATTTTAATGAACATAGCTGCTAATATGCTTAATCTCGACAATGCTGCAACACCAATGGGTTTGCAGGCGATGAAAGAAATGCAGCAAACCAATCCTAATAAAAAAACGGCGTCAAATGCCCAAATTATGTTTTTGGTGCTGAATACATCAGGACTAACTTTGCTGCCTATTAGTATTATGGTTTATCGTGCCCAGCTTGGTGCTGTAAATCCTTCCGATATTTTTATTCCTATTCTGTTAGCAACTTATTTTTCAACCATTGCCGGATTGATAGCTGTGGCATTTTATCAGAAGATAAATCTGCTCGATAAAACCATTCTTTCCTACCTTGGTGGATTGACTGCGGTAATTGTTGGAATCATTTGGTATTTCTCAACGCTCGAGAAAGATGCGATCACACAAGTATCGAATGTGGCGAGTAATTTTATCCTGTTCGCCGTAATTGTTGCCTTCATTCTTCTGGCTTTGTTCCGAAAAGTAAACGTATACGAGGCTTTTATTGAAGGGGCGAAAGACGGGTTTAAAACGGCGGTGAAGATTATTCCTTACCTGGTAGCTATTTTGGTGGCAATTGGTGTTTTCAGGGCTTCGGGAGCCATGGATTGGTTAGTGGCCGGAGTAACATGGGGCTTTGAACAACTGGGAATTAATGCCGATTTTACACCGGCGTTACCTACGGCATTAATGAAACCACTGAGCGGAAGTGGTGCCCGCGGAATGATGGTGGATGCCATGACAACCTATGGAGCCGATTCATTTGTCGGCCGTGTTGCCAGCACTGTGCAGGGGGCTACTGATACTACTTTTTACATTTTGGCGGTATATTTTGGAGCGGTTGGAATTAAAAACACACGATATGCTGTTGTATGCGGATTAATCGCTGATTTTGTAGGAATTATTGCGTCAATTTTGCTGGCCTATTTGTTTTTTCATTAACACCCTGGAAAAATTGGTTGCAGACCCAGGTATTGTTCTCTTATGTTTTATACTGAATACCTTATTTCTGAAGTAAAACGCGAATAACGACGGCAGCATTTTCTTCCTCTTTATTAAATGACCGCGTAGAAATCTGTGGCTGTATCCGTTCGAGGTATTTCTCCATAGTTTAACTATCGTACTGCTACAAAAGTGGGGAAAAAACAGAAATTCTGACTTTGTGTGTAGCTGAAACATTTTTTCATTCGAAGAAAGTTCGAGCTTACGATTGAAAACAGTCGTGGAGATTATTTCGCCCGGTTTTTTGGGGCATGCCCTAAGGGGCGCAGCGTGTGCCCCCATATATTTGCTTTGCGCCCCATGGGGATTATTATGTGCCCCAAGGGGCGCGGCTTTCGAAAACAGGGGCGCGTTTCGTGCCCACGAGGGATTGTTACGAGAAAACAGGGGCAAGCATAATGCCCCAAGGGGATGGTCATACGAAAACGGGGGATCGTCGTGTGCCCCAAGGGGCGAGGCTTGACAAGACTGGGGATTATTACGTGCCCCAGGGGGATTATTCTGCTCCCCTGGTTTTTTTGATACGCGGAAAACCTTAATCTTCTGTTATATTTGTGCCTCACAAATTGAAACAAAGCAGCTATGCACGAAATACTTTTCTGGATCATTATCGGAATTCTTGTTGTTGATTTTATCTTCGAGAAATACCTGTCGTACCTGAATACCACAACCATGAGCGACACCATTCCCGAGGAGGTAAAGGGGATTTACGACGAAGAGAAATACAAAAAACAGCAGGCCTACCAGCGCGAAAATCATCGTTTCGGGATACTAACCAGCAGTTTTAGCATGGTACTTACTTTAGCTATGTTTTTGTTTTATGGTTTTGCACTGGTTGATGGTTGGGCATGGAGTTTTACCGAAAATGCGATTTTGGCAGCATTAATCTTTTTCGGAATTATAATGTTCGCATCTGATATTATTAACATCCCATTTGAAATTTACGACACCTTTAAAATAGAGGAGAAATACGGTTTTAATAAAACCACACCAAAAATATTTGTTTTTGATAAAGTTAAAGGCTGGCTGGTAAGTGCACTTATTGGTGGTGGTTTGCTGGCACTG
>DASQBW010000723.1:0-8557 GCA_035635015.1 Draconibacterium sp.
GCATCAAATATTAATAATTTGTTAAGCGACTTAACATGTGTGCAAAAAATGGGGGTGTGATTTAAAAAAAGTGCATTAATTTGAATCGAATAAGAAAAACAGGGGGGTATAGATTCAAAAAAAGACTTAAAAAATTTTTACACCCTGTTTTAATTCAGTGCAAGAGGAAGAAGATTTAAAAATAACAGTTTAACTTTAAAATTTACTTATTATGAAAAAGACACTACTAATTGCAGCAAGTATGTTACTATTATTTGTTGTATCGACTTCAAATGTTAAAGCTCAGGAATGGAGCACAGGCTTAGACATTTATAGTAGTTACATTTGGCGTGGTGCCAAATTTGGATCAGGTCCTGCATTTCAACCTTATGTAGAGATGAGTGCCGGTGATTTCGCTATCGGTGCATGGGGATCTGTTAGTGGATCAATTGATGAGAGTCTTGAGATGGACCTTTATGCAGGTTATTCAATCGCATTAAGTGAGTCGTCATCTCTGGATCTTGCAGTTACCGATTATTATTTTGGTGGTGACTGGACTGAGTATTCGTCAATGCATTATTTGGAGCCAAGCGTTAGTTTGGGTCTTGGCGATTTCTCTTTAACTGCGGCATATATGTTCTTGCCTGAAGCGGAAATGGAAGATGGAAGTACTACAAGTTTCGGAGAAGAAGCTGACCTTTACCTTGAAGCCGGATATTCTTTCGGATCTGTTGATCTAGGATTTGGAATGGGCGATGGACAGTACACCGACGATGGTGACTTTGGTGTATGTAATATAATGTTGGGTACTTCAAAAGACATTGAAGTTACCGATACGTTCACTTTACCTGTTTCAGGTGCAGTAATTCTTAATCCGTCAACCGGAGGATTCTTTATTACAGTTGGAATTTCTTTGTAAAGGTGAGAGAAGGCTTATGATATGAAACGAGCTCCTTTTGAGCTCGTTACATCTTATATTTCAAAACAAAAAATATAAATAAGATGAAAAAAGTTGAAGCAGTAATACGCAAATCAAAATTTGAAGAGGTAAAAGAAGCTCTTCATGAAGCAGGAATAGAATTCTTCTCTTTCTGGGATGTAAGAGGAGTGGGCCAGGCTCGCGAAGGCCGTTCTTACCGTGGTATTGTTTACGATACAAGTACTATTGAAAGAATAAAATTGTCGATTATCGTTCGCGATAAAAATATTGATAAAACAGTTCAGGCCATTTTAGGTTCTGCACGAACAGGAGAGATCGGTGATGGTAAAGTATTTATCCTCCCAATTGAAGAATCATACAGGATTCGCACGGGTGAAGCAGGGGATGAATCACTGTTTATTAAAGGAAAAGAAGAGTAGTAACTGAATAAAGATTAGATTATCATGGAAGAAACTTTGCAAGGCCTACAAATAGGTATAGATAATATGTGGTTATTGGTTGCTGCATTTCTGGTAATGTTCATGCAACCTGGATTTGCCCTGGTGGAGGCAGGTTTTACACGATCGAAAAACACCGCGAACATTTTGATGAAAAACTTAATGGACTTCTCAATCGGTTCTATTCTGTATTGGGTCATTGGTTTTACAATTATGTACGGAGACTCTATTGGAGGATTTATTGGAATGCCTGACCTATTCTTTATGAGTGATGGTTTTGGTGACAATTATTCTGATTATGCCGACCTGTTTTTCCAAACTGTATTTGCTGCAACTGCTGCAACCATCGTTTCGGGAGCAATGGCTGAAAGAACTGAGTTTAAAGCATACTTAATTTTTAGTATTGTAATTACCGTAATTATTTACCCAATTTCCGGTCACTGGACATGGGGTGGTGGTTGGTTGAGTCAACTTGGATTCCACGATTTTGCCGGTTCATCTATTGTACACTCTGTTGGTGCATGGGTTGGTTTAGCTGGTGCGTCTATTATTGGACCTCGTTTAGGAAAATACGGAAAAGACGGAAAAGCAAAAGCGATTCCAGGACACAACCTCGCTATGGGAGCACTTGGTGTATTCATCCTTTGGTTCGGTTGGTTTGGATTTAACCCCGGATCTCAGTTAGCTGCTGCCGGTACCGATAACGCTGTTGCAATTGGTCATATCGCAGTTACCACTAACCTGGCTGCAGCAGCCGGTGCTGTTACTGCAATGCTTGTTGCATGGGTTCGCTACAAACGTCCTTCGCTTTCAATCTCATTGAACGGTGCATTGGCTGGTTTGGTTGCAATTACTGCAGGTTGTGATGCCGTGAATCCTATGGGAGCATTATTCATTGGTATAATTGCAGGTTTCATTCTGCCATTTGCTGTTGAATTCTTCGATAAAGTTGTGAAAGTTGACGACCCTGTTGGTGCAATCTCAGTTCACGGTGTGGGCGGTGCATTTGGAACACTGGCAGTTGGATTGTTCTCAACTTCTGAAGGTCTGTTTTATGGACACGGAGCAAAATTACTGGGTATTCAGGCTGTAGGTGTATTAGCATTCTTTGCCTGGGCATTTGGTTTAGGATTGATATTATTCTTCATCCTGAAGAAAACAAATATTCTGCGCGTTTCTAAGCGCATTGAAGAAGAAGGCCTCGATGTTTACGAACATGGTGAGAGTGCCTACAACTAATCTTCTTCAGCTTTTAAGTCTGTAGCTGTCTGTTTGGGCCCCGTCGTTGGGCGGGGCCTTTTTTCAACTGCACGACTTATAAAGGTAAGCTTAAGATATAAACTGATTAATACATTTCGTTTTACGTTTAATTAAGGTCAAGGGAGTTATAGTTAGTTTAGTTAGATTAAAAGAATCGGAGACCGGTTACATAATGTAGCCGGTTTTTTTTGTTGATAAATTTCAAATCTTTTAAAGTAAAGTACACACGGCTTGTTTATTTTTGTTGGTTTAAAATTCAAAAATTATGATGCAGACCTGGTTCGAGAGTAAAGTAAAATATATGAAAGTTTCCGAGAGTGGAAGCGAATCAATAGTTACCGAAAATTTTCTGTTGGATGCCGTATCGTATACCGATGCCGAAACAAGAATTATCCGCCAAATGCAACAAATGGTGAGAGGTGGCGAATTTACGATTGTGGATATTAAAAAGTCGCGTATTGCCGAAGTATTTCCTTTTGAGAACGGAGAGTGGTGGTTTAAAGCCACCATTAACCTGGTAACTGTTGATGAAGAGGCGGGCAAAGAAAAAAAGATTCGAACCTATTACCTGATAATGGCCGATGACATTAAGGAAGCGCTGGACAGGCTTGATGAAAGTTTAAATTACCTGGTGATTCCTTATGTAGTTTCTTCGCTGGCAGTAAGCCCAATTGTTGATGTATTTCCTTATGAACCTGCAGAATCAGCAGTCCCTGAAGGATTTGTACCTGTAGAAAAATCTGAAGAAAAGAATCCTATCTTTACCGACGGTGTAAATCCGTTTACAGAAGACGGGAGTGGGGACACTGCAGCTCAATCAGTTGAGAATATCAACAGTGAAGAAGAAACTAAAGAAGAATGATTGACTAAAAAAAACAGTCCGCCTTTTCAATAACGGAAAGGCAGACTGTTTAAAAAGTTAATATTAAGTAGTTGACGAAAAATTTCTTATAAGTTTACCATTACTTTGTAGTAATTGAATTTGCAACGTTTCTCGGGATCAAACTGGTAATATGCGATTGCTATTCGGCAAATATCCTGAATGCTTTCATAAATCCTGGCTACCTCATTTCTTCCGTAATTATCAAGATTTGTATCTTCCTGAAGCGCAACAAAACAATCTTCAAATTTGCTCACCCTGTTAGCACATACAAGTATCTTATCGAAAAGTATATCAGGTGTGCCTTTGTTAACAATTTTCTTTCGGTCGTTTTCATTGTAGTTGGCCGCGAATGTCTTTAAGAATTTAAACAAGCTAATATGATCGCCATTTTTTGCATCGCTGAAATAATCGGAATAGCCCATTTTCAGGAAGAATTCTTTAATAAATAGTTTGTCTTTTTTAAAATCAACTTTAATTGATGCGCGTAAAACCTTTAAATGCTGAAGTCCTTCAACCATAATTTCGTGCCACTCGCGATAATGTTCGTCTTCAAGAACATCAAGGTTGTCGCGATAATGTTTGTCGATGGTGTCTTCAATCCATACACATAAGGAAGTGGCGAATTCAGGATCCCATTCCTTACGCAAAACAGACAGTTCGTAAATGTTTTCTTTAAAGGTTTTAGCAATTTTATGACAGGCTAAAATCGTTGCCGTACTGGTGGGACATAACGTTAATGTTTCCATAAGGCGGTATTTTGTAGTTAGAAGATAGAACAAAGCTACGTACTAACAGTTAAAAATGCCTAATTACAAAGTGGTAATATACAATGTTTTACAACTATGTTATGGAACTATGTTTCATAACTGTGTTCTATAATATATTTATTGACCTCAGAATAACTGTGATTTCTAAGCTCGGCGGGGGAGTATTAAAAATGTTTTAGAGTTTAATTTGTTGAAATACAGTGGTTTATTTATGCCTTTTTTTGAGCTCGCGAACCACGTCTTCAATGCGGTAACCTTTATGAGTAAGCAACACAACTAAGTGATAAAGCAAATCGCCGGCTTCGTACATGAAGTTCTCATCATCGTTTGCCATTGCGCCAATAATAGTTTCAACAGCTTCTTCGCCAACTTTTTGGGTAATTTTTCTTGTTCCTTTCTGGAATAAAGAAGTTGTGTACGAACCTTCCGGCATTTCGGCCTTGCGTTTGTCGATAAAATCCTGGAGGTAGCTCAAAAACTGAATATCGTTACCCGTGTTTGTTTCTTCAAAACATGTGTCGTCGCCTTTATGGCAAACCGGTCCAACAGGATTTACTTTAATAAGCAGTGTATCATCGTCGCAGTCAATGGCCATTGAAACAACATTCAGAAAATTTCCCGATTCCTCGCCTTTGGTCCATAAACGGTTTTTGGTACGGCTAAAGAACGTTACTTTGCCAATCTCCTGCGTTTTGGCAAGCGCATCTTCATTCATAAATCCTAGCATCAAAACATTTTGTGTTTCTGCATCCTGAATAATGGCAGGAATTAATCCGTCCATTTTATTGAAATCGATTTTTGAAATATCTGTTAGCTGTCTCATATCTGTCTGTTAAATCGGAAGTGCAAAGATCGGCTTCCTTAGTTTAAATCGTTGCGAAGTTACTATTTTGATTGGCTATCTAACAACAATGCCTTTTTCTTTTAAGTATTTCTTAAGAACCGGAATTGGAATTTCGTTGTAGTGGAAGATGCTGGCTGCCAATCCTGCGTCAGCTTTTCCTTTGGTAAATACATCTACAAAATGCTCTTCGATACCTGCACCACCCGATGCGATAATCGGAATCTTCAACATATCGGCCATTTTCGAAAGCTCTTTATTAGCAAAACCATTCTTCGTTCCATCGTGGTTCATCGACGTAAAAAGGATTTCTCCGGCCCCACGATCTTCTGCTTCTTTGGCCCACGAAAACAATTCTTTATCGGTTGGAATGCGGCCACCGTTTACAGTAACTGTCCAATGGTCGTTTTCATCGCCGCGCGCATCAATTGCTACTACCACAAACTGACTTCCAAAATTCAATGCCAGGTCGTCGATCAACTTAGGATTACGAACTGCCGATGAGTTAATCGAAATCTTGTCGGCACCTGCAGCCAGAAGTTTTTCGGCGTCACTCAATTCGCTGATGCCGCCACCAACCGTAAACGGTATGTTGATATGCGCTGCAATACGTTTTACCAGTTCAACAAAAGTTTTACGGCCTTCGTGGGTAGCTGTGATATCGAGGAAACAAAGCTCGTCGGCACCGTCGGCCGCATATCTTGCGCCAAGTTCCACAGGATCGCCCACTTCTTTAATGTCAACAAAGTTGATCCCCTTAACTGTTTGTCCGTTACGGATATCGAGGCATGGTATTATTCGTTTTGCAAGCATTTATTTTATTCTGATTTTTTTAAAGTATCTGTGTACGTCATTCCGAACTTGTTTCGGAATCTTTAAGGAGAAGATGCTGAAACAAGTTCAGCATGATGGTACAATGTTACGCAATGAATTGCTCAATTTCTTTCAAAGTTATGCGATTTTCATAAATGGCTTTTCCGGTAATTACTCCCGGAACGCCCATTTCATCTAATTTTAATATGTCGTCCATGGTGGCAATTCCGCCACTGGCAATAATTTCCACTTCGGGAAGCGTTTTCATAATGTCAGCGTACAGTTCAAAAGAAGGACCGCTCAGCATCCCGTCGCGACTGATATCCGTTGAAATGACTTTGCTGATTCCCTGCTTGTGAAATTCTGAAATAAAATCGATAACCCCTAATTCAGTCGTTTCCAGCCAGCCACTAACGGCAATGTTGCCGTCTTTGGCGTCGGCACCAAGAATAATCTTTTCGCTACCGAATTTCTCCAGCCAGCTCAGAAAAGTATCTTTCTCCTTTACTGCGATACTTCCGCCGGTAACCATTGCTGCACCTGAGTTAAAGGCTATTTCCAAATCTTCATCCGATTTCAGTCCGCCGCCAAAGTCGATCACCAAATTTGTTTTCCCGGCAATGGTTTCCAGTACTTTGTAATTTACGATGTGCTTGGCTTTAGCCCCGTCCAAATCAACAAGGTGCAAACGTGTGATTCCTGCATCCTCGAACATTTTGGCAACCTCCAGTGGGTTCTCATTGTAAACCGTTTTCTGGTTGTAATCGCCCTGAGAAAGTCGCACGCATTTGGCGTCAATCAAGTCGATGGCA
The DNA here is from genome assembly GCA_035635015.1 of Draconibacterium sp. GTDB lineage: Bacteria > Bacteroidota > Bacteroidia > Bacteroidales > Prolixibacteraceae > Draconibacterium. The sequence continues at coordinate 6,733 of DASQBW010000723.1, forward strand.
GGAATTATTTCTATTTTTTTGGTCATGTTTTTATTTTCTCTTAATTCGCGAGGGTGCAAAGTTAATTCTTCGGACGTCATTCCGAACTTGTTTCGGAATCTTTTCGGTAAGAGATGCTTAATCCACCAGCTGGCGGACAGCATGACGTTGTGCTAAGCAGTTTCAAGAATCATCTTCAACACGGCCTGTGCTGTAATTTCGCGATTGTAGGCTTGTTCAACAACAATTGAATTCGGGCTGTCGATAACGCCATCGGTTACCACCATGTTCCGACGTACCGGAAGACAGTGCATAAATTTGGCGTCATTGGTGAGAGCCATTTTTTCTTCATTCACTGTCCAGCTCATATCTTTAGTCAGGATTTGCCCGTAATCGGTGTAAGAAGCCCAGTTTTTTGCATAAATAAAATCGGCACCTTCAAAAGCTTTTTTCTGATCGTATTCCACTTTTACATCGCCCATAAATTCTGGCGCCAATTCGTAGCCTTTTGGGTGAGTTACCACCAGTTCGTAATCGGTTTCGCGCATCCATTCAACAAACGAGTTGGCAACCGCCTGTGGCAGGGCACGCGGATGCGGTGCCCATGTAAGAACTACTTTTGGTTTCACCACTTTTTTGTGTTCTTCAATGGTGAGCAGATCGGCAAAACTTTGCAATGGGTGGCGGGTCGCTGCTTCCATACTTACAACCGGAACGCCTGCATATTCAACAAACTGACTCAATATTTTCTCCGAATAATCGTCTTCCCGCTTTTCGAATTTGGCGAAAGCACGCACACCAATTACGTCGCAATATTTACCAATAACCGGGATGGCTTCACGTAGGTGTTCGGCATTTTTACCGTCCATTATTACGCCCATTTCCGATTCCAGCTGCCAGCTGTCTTCGTTTACGTTCATCACCATGGTATTCATTCCCATGTTCATAGCCGCTTTTTGGGTGCTTAAGCGTGTACGTAAACTTGAGTTGAAAAATACCAAAACCATGGTTTTGTTTTTTCCAAGATGTTGAAAACCAAATTTGTTCTTTTTTACTTCGAAAGCGTTTGCCAGCGCTTTTTCTATGCTGGGAATATCTTTTACGGATGTGAATTTTTTCATTGTGTTAGTTTAAAGATGGAAGCACGAAGACCGAAGTTTCTGCTTTCAACGTTAATATTTTTGCCTTTTTACTTTGGACGTACTTGTCCGTTTCCTTCAATTATCCATTTGTAACTGGTAAGTTCTTCCAGTGCCATTGGCCCGCGGGCATGTAATTTTTGTGTGCTGATGCCAATCTCAGCTCCCAGCCCAAATTGTGCACCATCGGTAAATGCAGTTGAAACGTTGGAATAAACCGATGAAGCATCGATTAATTTTCTAAAGGTTTCAATGTGCTTTTCATCTTCGGAAATAATGGCTTCACTGTGTTTTGAAGTTTTTGCATTTATCTGGTCAATAGCTTCCTCAAAAGAGTCTACGGTTTTTACTGACATTTTCAGCGAAAGGAATTCGGTACCAAAACTTTCTTCTGTAGCCTCAAAAAGCAAATCGTTCGGATATACTTTATTAATTTCCGGGAACGAGCGTTTATCCGCGTAAATCACTACATTTTCTTCCAGTAGTTTTTCGGCAAAAGCCGGAAGTTCGTTTAAACGGTTTTTATGAATTACCAAACAATCCAGCGCATTACAAACTGATGGGCGACGTGTTTTGGCATTAAAAATAATTTCGCGGCCTTTTTCGGCATCGCCAAACTCATCGAAATAAGTGTGGCAAATTCCAGCGCCGGTTTCAATTACAGGGATAGTAGCATTTTCGCGTACAAAATTTATCAATCCCTGGCT
>DASQBW010000724.1:0-2731 GCA_035635015.1 Draconibacterium sp.
ATAAAAAAAAGCCGGTCATCCTCTATGGCATTCCCGGCAGCGTCTTCATCCTGGTCGAAAGCGAACAAACGACCACCACTGTCAAGTGCATTCAATATCATTGCCGAATGACCGCCACCTCCAAAGGTAGCATCGACAACACTGGCCCCGGGATGCAGATTCATCCCTTCGATACTTTCGGCCGCCAAAACCGGTATGTGATAAACATCAGACATCTTCCCTACAAATCAAATTCTCTCAACATGTCCAGATAAGCATCATCAGATATATCATCGGCTTCCGCCACGATTTCGTTGCTCAGGCTAATCGAGGCGCCCATTCCCAGGAATGTCACCTTGCCCTCCAGGTTCGCGTACTTTAAATATTCATCAGGAATATTAATCCGTCCGTTTGCCGCAAGACTAACCGGAGCAAAATTCCGAAAGTACTGACGCAAGGCTGCAAAATGTGCAGGATTTGTACTGGCGCGTACTTTTGCCTGAAACTTCTCCACTTTTTCCTGCCACACTTCCATCGGATGAATATCGAGGCATCTCCCCAGCCGGTTTTTCTCCAGAACAACCTGATCAGGAATATCATCACCCATCGCCTTCTTAAAAGCCGACGGAAGAACCACACGCCCTTTGTCGTCGATGGTTGCCTGATATGTTCCTGCAAAAAATGCCATAAATTCCTAAATGTCTTTTTATCAAGTGTAAAAATACAATTTTATTCCATTCTATGCCATATTATTCCATTTCATTCCACCTTCCACTTTGTACTTTTTGTTAATAAACCGACAACAAAATGTTCAAAACCTGTTCAATTGTGTTAAAAACCTAAAACACACCATTGATTAACAGTATTTTACAAACCATCAAATTGGACTAACACATCGTTAATAACTCGTTTTTAGCCGGATTTATTTTAACCACGAACACTTCACTATCAGAAAACCTGGCATATGAAAAGCAAGAGAAGAGAAAAGCTAAATAAAAGATCAGAATGATCGCATTTTCCAGATTAAGCATTTTTTAGTTAATTGCCGCTGCAAATAAACCAGAAATGACTAAAGAGAATAGCAACAAAAGCTACAAACCAATTCGGATCAGGGAGGTATTTTCCGCCAAAAGTCCGGGACTGGCAAAGTTCATCCCGGGATTTGTATACCGCTATTTGAACAACATTTTACATCTTGACGAGATGAACTCTTTTCTTGAAAGGTACGGCCACCTTGAAGGAATTGAATTTGTAGACCGGGTAGTAGAGGAATTTAACGTTCGCGAATTCGTCCATAACAGCGAAAACATTCCGGAATCAGGGCGTTACATCTTTGCCAGCAATCATCCGCTTGGCGGTTTTGACGGAATGTTACTGATGAAAAATGTAGAAGCACGATTGGGTGCTTTTAAATTTCTTGCCAACGATATTCTACTTAATATCCCACAACTAAGCCCTGTTTTTGTACCGGTAAACAAACACGGTGGACATGCGCGTAAGGCAGCAAAATTACTTTCAGAATGCTACAATTCGGATGACCAGATATTAATCTTTCCGTCGGGACTGGCATCACGAAAAATAAAGGGACAGATTGTTGACCTGGAATGGAAAAAACATTTTATAAGCAAATCCATTCGACACAAACGCGATATTGTTCCGGTTTTTATAAGCGGGGGAAACTCTAACCGATTCTATCGTACAGCAAAATTCAGAAAGTTTTTCAGGATAAAATGGAACCTTGAGATGTTTTTTCTGCCCGACGAAACTATGAAACACAAAAATACCGATGTGCATCTTTATTTCGGGAAACCAATTCCTTATACCACTTTCGATCACACTAAAACGCATCAGCAATGGGCAGAGTGGGTAAAAGAAAAGGTATACCACCTGAAAGAAATTTCTGAATCAGTAAATTAAACAGTATTATCGAACAGCTTTAGCATGATTTTTTTAATTTTGTATTCCAATTTTCTAAAAGAGGAAGTTCGAAACAAGCAATGGTAGATTCGCGTAAAGTCATTGAAACACAATTTTTACACGTCTTGTTTCGGGAGATGGGGTACAGATAGTTAAACAGTTTCTTATGAAGGACATTATATCACCTATAGATAGAGAAGCAATTTATGCAGAACTAACACCTGAAAAATTACTTCGCAAAACCAACAAGGGTGGCAACGAAATATATGTTATAACTGCACACGACTCGCCGGCAATTATGCACGAACTGGGCCGACTGAGGGAAATCACGTTCAGAGATGCGGGAGGTGGAACCGGTAAGGAAACTGACATTGACAGCTACGACACGGCAGAAAATCCATACAAACAACTTATAGTTTGGGATCCCGACTCAAAGGAAATATTAGGTGGTTACCGCTATGTATTATGTGCTGATGCACCGCGTGATACAAACGGGGAGATTAAACTGGCCACATCGCGGGTCTTTCATTTTTCGAAAGAATTTGAGGAGAATTACCTGCCATACACACTGGAGTTGGGACGTTCGTTTGTACAACCTGCTTATCAATCGAGCAAGGCCGGAGCCAAAGCTCTTTTTGCCCTCGATAATCTTTGGGACGGACTGGGGGCCCTTACCGTTGACCATCCGGAAATAAAATATTTTTTCGGCAAGATTACTATGTACCAACATTTTCACAACGAAGCCAGGAACCTGATTCAATACTTTTTCAAAAAGTATTTCAGGGATAAAGAAAATCTGGTGTACCCGTTAAACCCGGTAGAATTTGACCTTGAT
>DASQBW010000725.1:0-2726 GCA_035635015.1 Draconibacterium sp.
CCAAACAAGGTGAACTGACATTTTACTTACACTATGGCTCGTCCTTCTATATTCGACCATAGTGTAAAACTATGAAATTTATAGAAACTAAAGTAGCTGCAATGAAATTGCAGGGTTTTAACCATTAACTAGAAAATAAAAACACATTTTTATCAACAACAATCATTTACTTAAATACATCTAACAAGACCTTTAGTATCAATGGATTTTTACCTCACAATCGCTGCACTAATTCTTGGATTTACATTTTCCAACATTACAATACCTGCAATCCTTAAGGTAGCAAATGCAAAAAATATATTCGAACCTTTTGAGGAAAGGCGTCTGCATAACTCAAAAGTTCCGCCACTGGGGGGCATTGCAGTATTTGCAGGTTTTGTACTGGCTACTGTTATCGCTTCGGGAAACATCGCTACCCTTCGTTTTCAGGCTATTTTTGCAGCCCTTTTAATGTTGTTTTTAATTGGACTAAAAGACGATCTGATAAATGTCAGGGCATATAAAAAAATCATCGTTCAGTGTTTTGCAGCACTACTAATTGTATTATTAGGAAAGCTTAGATTTACAGGATTAAATGGTTTGTTTGGTTTTAATGAGTTGGGATTCTGGACAGGACTATCGTTTAGTGTATTGTTTATTGTAACCGTCATTAATGCATTTAACCTTGTTGACGGGATCGACGGATTAGCTTCCGGTCTTGCTATTCTTGCTGCTACTTTCCTGGGCAGCTGGTTCAACATGGCGGGATTTGCTCCTTTTGCAATTGTTTCGTTTGCTCTGGTGGGATCGCTGCTTGGATTCTTTATTTACAATGTATTTTCAGTAAAAAATAAAATATTTTTAGGCGACACCGGTTCTCTTGTTACAGGGGCCATAATTGCCATCCTTCTTATACGCTTTATAAATGGCACCCCAAAAGTTACCCCGCTTGGTTTAACAGCATCACCGGCCATCGCTTTCGCAATTATCTGCATCCCCTTAATTGATACGCTGCGTGTGGTCACAATTCGTATCCTGCTTCGCCAATCACCATTTACACCCGATAAAAATCATATTCACCACCGTTTACTGCAACTCATGCCAAATCACGGAAAAGTTACAGGTGTATTGGTTGCCACTAATCTGCTGTTTATTATTGCTGCCGCTTTTATGACCTATTCAGACGTGGACATTAACATTCAATTTTTTATACTACTTACCAGCGGAATCATCTTATCTTTTGTTCCGTCCTGGCTACTTAGAGCCCGATCGTCAAAAAAAACACTTCAAACCTCAAAAGGTTAATTACACTTTCCCCGGAATAACCTCACACCTCAGACTATTAATTCTGTTAAAAAGTTAACTCTCCCATCTGTTCATTCCTCCCGTTTCAACCTCATTCCATCTTCTTCCCTCCTTAATCATTCATCCTTCATCCTTCAAAATCATTTGTTGCAAAACACTTTTATTTCTGACAAATAAGCTTTTATGGGCAGTGCATTTTCTTTAAATTTATAAGAAATCAGAAAATCATACTGCCATGCCTAAAATCCGTAGAATTGATGCCCTCAACTACCATAAAAAAAATCGTCCGGGAAAAATCGAAGTTGTTCCAACAAAACCACACAATACCCAATACGACCTTTCGCTGGCCTACACGCCGGGTGTTGCGCAACCCTGTCTGGAAATCGAGAAAAATCCGGATAATGCCTATAAATACACCTCCAAAGGCAATCTTGTAGCCGTCATCTCTAACGGAACGGCTGTTTTAGGCTTGGGAGACATCGGTCCTGAAGCAGGAAAACCTGTAATGGAAGGCAAAGGTTTGTTGTTTAAAATTTTTGCAGATGTTGATGTTTTCGACATTGAGGTAGCCGAAAAAGATCCAGACAAATTAATAGAAGTTGTAAGAGCCATTGCTCCAACCTTTGGCGGCATCAACCTGGAAGATATAAAAGCTCCCGAGTGTTTTAAAATTGAAGAAACACTGCGAAAAGAGTTGAATATTCCCGTTTTTCACGATGATCAGCATGGAACGGCAATTATTTCTGCTGCCGCCCTTTTAAATGCACTTGAACTAACGGGTAAGTTAATAGAAGATATAAATGTAGTTGTAAGTGGTGCCGGAGCGGCTGCAGTTTCCTGCGCAAAATTATACATAAGTTTGGGCGTTGAACCCGAAAATATTATTATGGTCGACAGTAAAGGCGTAATAAACCGCGATCGTATCGATCTGAATGAGATCAAACAACAATTTATTACCAACCGAAAAATTAACACCCTTGAAGAAGCCATGAAGGGTGCAGATGTTTTTCTGGGTCTATCGGTTGCCGGTGTGGTAAGCAAAAAAATGATCAAATCGATGGCCAAAAATCCGGTTGTATTTGCCATGGCCAATCCCAATCCTGAAATTTCGTACGAAGATGCAACTGCCGCGCGCAAAGACATAATTATGGCCACCGGACGCAGTGATTATCCCAACCAGATTAATAATGTGCTTGGTTTCCCTTTTATCTTCAGAGGAGCATTGGATGTAAGGGCAACAACCATTAACGAAGAGATGAAAATTGCTGCGGCCAAAGCCCTTGCAAAACTGGCCAAAGAGTATGTTCCGGAGATGGTGGCAAAAGCCTATAACATGAAGAATATAGTTTTTGGAAAAGAATATATAATTCCAAAACCACTGGACCCCCGATTGATTACCACCGTTTCTTCGGCAGTGGCACATGAAGCCATGGAAACAGGAG
>DASQBW010000726.1:0-2021 GCA_035635015.1 Draconibacterium sp.
GCCATAATAGAAATAAAAAAAATCCCGCCCCCGATAACCATCAGGAGCGGGATAATATTTTTAAACTCTTAATTTCAAATTATTTTCCCCAGTTTGCAGGATCTTCGCGCCATTCCATTAACGACTCCACCTGATCTTTTGTAATATCACCTTTTTCCAGCGAAAGGTCGATCAAAATCTGGTAGCGGCTTAACGACGTCAGTTCGATACCTGCCTTTGCAAAATTTTCATTGGCAAGCGGGAAATTGTAAGTAAAAATCGAAACCATTCCTACAACATCGCCACCAAAATTGTTAACAGCTTCGGCTGCTTTTAAACTACTAATACCTGTCGAAACTAAATCTTCAACAACTACAACTTTTTGAAAAGGTTTCAAATCACCTTCAATCAGGTTTTCCAATCCGTGTCCTTTTGGTTTCGAGCGAACATAAATAAAAGGGAGCCCGAGTTTGTCGGCCACAAGTGCACCAATTGCAATGGCGCCTGTTGCCACACCGGCAATAACTTCGGCTTCCGGATACTTCTCCTGAATGAGTTTTACGAATGCATCGCGAATATATGTGCGGGTATCAGGATAAGAAAGCGTTTTTCTGTTGTCGCAATAAATTGGAGATTTCCAACCCGATGCCCATGTAAATGGATTATCAGGTTGTATCTTTATAGTGTTTATTTCCAGTAATCTTTTGGTTACTTCAATTTGAATGGATTCCATAATATTGTGCAATTTTAATTCGATGCAAAAGTATAAAGTTTTTTTGAATGAAAAGATGATAATATTTGTGCCGGGCACGAATATAACATTGAGTAAACTAAGCAGAATTCTGTTAGAAAACAGCGGTATTGAAGCGATAAATGTTTATTTGCAGATTTTTGAAAACGGTGATAATCGGGAAACTGTTGTAGAACATCCCGAAGTTGAGATATTGTTTAAGAATTTCAGATCAGCACTTGTACAGGTTGATGCTGCCGGCGGTGTTGTAAAACGTGGAGAGAAATTGCTTTTTATTTTCAGAAACGGGAAATGGGACCTCCCGAAAGGGAAAATCGACAAAGGTGAAAGTAATGAAAAAGCGGCTTTAAGAGAAGTGGAAGAAGAATGCGATATTGACAATCACACAATTGTAAAAGTGCTTCCATCAACGTATCACATTTACAAATCGCCTTATAAAAAAACATTTGGGCAATGGATTTTTAAGGAAACTTTCTGGTTTGAGATGAACTATAACGGAGATTTTGATGGCACTCCCCAATTGGAAGAAGGCATAACTGAAGTTCGCTGGTTTCATCCCAATGAGTTGGACGAAGTTCTCAAAAACACTTACGAAAACCTTAAAGCTTTGATTCTTCTTTACCGCACCTGATTGCGTTGGCGCATAAAAAGCTCGTTGCGCAACCAGGTACCAAATTGTTGTTCAAAACCGTTTAGTGGTGCTTTTGCATCGTCAAATACTACCTGGTGTTTTTCATTCAGTAAAAGGCATTGTGGGAACGACCGGATTTTATAAGCTGCAATGGTTTTGTTTTCGCTGTCGATCAGAATTGTTGCCGGCACTTTATTTTCGTTAAAAAAACTGTCGATACCGGAACGATCAGTATTTCGGAGTACCACAAAAATATCGAGATTTTTACTAAAAAGTTCGTTAACGCGACTTAAGTATTTCAGGTGTTCCTGGCAGATAACTGTTTCCACATCGGCAAATACAATGTATTTAAATTTCTCTTCGTTATTATTGGTGCATTGTTTACTCTCGTTAATATCGTTCAGGCAAATCGTTGGAGCCAAACTTCCATTTTCAAGAAATGAAACTTTTTCAGTAATGTTATTCGCTGCTTCCCGGATTTTAATTTCCTGGTTGCTGGTAAAATGTTTATCGGCGATCATGTTTTTGATAGTCTTTTTAGGAAACTCGTTTGAGTAAAAACCATCGTGAAGCATTTTTAACAAAACCAGGTCTGCCATTTTGCCTGAAAGCTGGTATTTTTCGTGGATAAATTCCAATAACGATTTAATATTTTGGACT
>DASQBW010000727.1:0-2456 GCA_035635015.1 Draconibacterium sp.
ATAACAAGCTTGCCTTGTACCGGTGAAAAAGATTTTTATTGTCAACAAATCCGCTGTTCACAAAAAAAGTGGCAGGAATCCCTTTTTTGTATAAAATGGGAGCAATTACTTCGGTACATTCTTTTAAACCATCATCAATGCTAATGTGAAAACAATTGCCGGCAGTCGAGGAATTCACTAATTCTTCGAGCGTAACGGGAGTAAAATATTTCAGATAGAAATCCAGTTCACGCTCGAATTCTTTTTCATTAATTACAGGGTAGTTTAAAATATGTGGTAATTTTTTATTACTTACCACGTGGTAAAAAGGCAGAAACACCGGAGTTTTGGACGCCAAAAGTTTACGGGTTGAAAACACCGGACTTATTATTTTACTTGCCAAACGCGGGAGATTACTCATTGCCAGTTATCGTTTTAGCCACCTAAGAGGCAAAGGTAAACGATTAAATTTAAGTTGGAAATAGGTTTCCGGATTTGCACCAAAACCATGGTAAAAGCGGGCAACACCTGGCATTTCAGAACCTTCACAATCAAGTGTCAGGTTTTTTCCTGCATTATTTTCAATAAACCGGTTGAGCAAAAAAAACATAGCGCCAAGCTTTTTCCCTTCATCATTTGAAACTGCATTGAAATAGATTACACGGTCTTTCCAGCGGCAAAAATATACTGCTGCACACAGTTCGTTCTTTTTCGAAAAGGCACCGTATATTTTTCCAAATCCTTTGTATTCGCCATAAGCGATGAGGCTTTTGAGTTTCCTGATGGCATCTTTCCCGTGGCCGGGAGGGAGGTTTTTAGTTTTGAAATCGAGATAGGTTTCCAGGCGGATACCTTCAATTAAAGTCAGCCCGTTTTTTTGTGCTTTGGCAATGTTTCTTTTTGTATTTTTTGAATAGCCCGATTTTATCTCATCGAAATCTTTCATTAACGGAAGAAGAAAGTTTTTCCTTTCGGCAAAGACAACTTTGTCGCCTTTGCCCGGAATATTTTCTGAGTTAAGTTGTACATCAAAATAGCTAAATTCTTCCTTTATCTTCGAAATAAATACATGGAGAATATTTGCCGATGGAGTGGGAAAAATTCCAAGTTGCTGCGAGTAGAGTGGTTGATATACATACTTGATACCTAACTTTTTGCGCACGGGTAGCGGCATCACGTATTTATAATCGCCATATACTAAAGCATCCCAGTGCACAGCAGTTCTGTCAAGGTGCCAGTCGTAAGCATAAATTCTGCAATTTTGAGCCATATCAATACAACGATTCCATTTCTCCGAATCGATTGCATCGTGCTTTATATAACTAATTTTATTTGTTTCGTACATTAAAATCAGGGCTATTCGTTTGCCCATTTAAATCCCAACTTATTCATTTGCTCAAACACTTCCCTAAAACCATTCCAGGTACCGAGGTTACTTACGGTTTCGTTGTGCCAGATGCTTACAAATGTACCACCAACATTTTTAACTTCCTGCATAATCTTTTTGATTTCTTCAAAAGCTTCTTCAGGAGGTAGCTGCATGTAGTAGCGAAGTGTACCGTCCATTACATTAAATGGGATTATTTTCAGGTTGGTTACAGCCTCTTGTTTAAGGTCGTAAAAGTAATACGGAGTACAAATTCCACCTCTAAATCCGGGTTGGGCCGAGTAACCAAGTGTGTAGTCTTCTTCAATCTTGGCATTGAGCAGGCGTCTGTATGTTTTGGGAAATTTTAACATCAAATAATGTTGCCGGCTTTTAGTAATTGGTTGGCCGGCAATCTCATCAAGCCGTTGTTTCTCAATTTTCACTTTCTTCTTTCCTCCTTTTTTGCTGCTGGCAAAAGAAGGATGAATACCAACATCGTATTTTTTTGCTGTTTCAGAAATTAGTGTTCGATACTGCTTGTTAGTATGTGAAATATTTTTGTCATATCGACCGTAGTCGCCCACTAAGAAAAAGAATTTTACCTTGTCTTCATTGCCCCGGAATACGCTGTCAAGATATTCGTAGGTATCATACGGGTCTTTTTCTTTACCTCTTAAAACGAGCCTGCGTTTTTTGTAGTCAACAGTATTACGCTGAATAAGTGATTTTGCCCAAGCAGCAGTTGTTCGTAAAATACCTTTGTTCTGATAAGCGAAGGCATTGTCAACATCAATGGTTGATATGAAATTAAATTTAGTTTCTTCGGTTTCAAATGTCGGGTATTTTTCCTTTAGAAGTTTTGCCAGCAAATGAGCCCAGATATTTACAATGGGTTTTTGTAATAGATTGTATTTTGCCAATATACTGTTTTGATAAGGATATCGCCCCAGTTTATCGCGTTGTTCATCCACGTATTCTTCGTGGCGGGATACCAGGTAGAAAGAAGCTGCGAAGGGATCAAAAGGTAGATCGGAATCATTTGAACTTTCACAAAAGTATTTCTGACCTTCGTACCAAACCGTATTGATTGAAGGTTTTATCAATGCAT
>DASQBW010000728.1:0-3892 GCA_035635015.1 Draconibacterium sp.
CCACCGGGTGTTCCAGTTCATCGCTGTTGACATAAGCAAAACCCTGAGGCTGCATTTCAACAACTCCGTTTATTGTTCCGGTGCGTGCCTTAAGTTTAAACTTTCCTCTTGAAAGTTGATCGAGGTAACCATCATCGGAAAGTTCCTGGAGTACTACGTTTATAAGTTTTCGGGTCTCAGGATCCTTAATGCCAAGCGATCCTGAAATCTGGCGATAGTTGACCGATTTCCCCGGATTCTCGTACAATAACGAAAGTATGGCATTTTTTAACTTTTTCTTATTGTAGGTTCCTGTGCGTTTCTTTTTACGGAATTTATTCTTTTTTTTTCTGCCCATTTTGTTTTTTAATTTTCACAACCAAGTTAAAACAATTATAAAACATGAATGAATATTTATGTTGGAAGTTGCGAACAATAAATTGTGTACCCATTTTTCGATTTCGGATTATTTAACAACTCGACACTTCCAATATGTAGAGGAATTTGTATGTTTGTACACGATTTTTGAGTGTAATACCGTAGTTGGAAAATGCCTTGGGAAACAGAGAATTTTAACTGTATGACTTTGAGGGGGAAACTTCCGTTTTTAATTATTTCTATGCTGGCCTGGGTGGTCATCATCTCTTCGTGTGCAAATATTGGCATGCCGGAGGGTGGACCACGAGATTCGGTGCCTCCTGCTTTGTTGGAAACCAATCCTGAATACGGAGCGTTGAATTTTTCAGATGATAATGTCAGGTTGACATTTAATGAATACCTGCAAACAAGTGAAATTTCTGAAGCACTTGTTGTATCACCTCCATTGGAGAAACGTCCAAGTATTAAAACCAAATCCAAAACATTGATCATCCAGTTTAACGAGGAATTAAAAGATAGTATAACTTATTCGCTTGATTTTAAAAATTCGGTTGTTGATAATAACGAACAGAATGCAATTGAGAATCTTCGGTTTTCGTTTAGTACCGGTCCTGTGTTCGACTCGCTGCGTGTTGCAGGACGAGTAATAAACGGTTTTAACCTCGAACCCAACGATGAAGGTTCTTTGCTGGTATTGCATTCTAATCTTCACGATTCCGCAGTTTTCAGGGTACGGCCCGATTATATTGCCAAAACCGATGAGGACGGTTTGTTCCTGATCGATAATATTGCCCCGGGGAAATACCACCTTTTTGCAATTAACGACTTAAACAACGACCTGTTGTATAACGAAGGGGCAGAAGAGATTGCTTTTATTGACAGCCTGGTAGTACCCGAGGCGCATTTTCATCAGGAATTGGATACACTGGTTGAGGGAGTGGATTCCATGCTCGTTCTGGGCCATACACATTTTTCGCCCGAGCCATTTTATATGCGCTATTTTATGGAGGATATTTTTGATCAGTTTGTTGAGTCAACCGATCGTGAAAGCCGTAATAAGTGTTTGTTTTTATTTAACGAATCGGTGGCCGATACTTTCTCAGTAAAACTTGTTGGCCGGGAAGCAGCCAATTGGCAGTTATTTGAATATGGGCAGAAAAAAGATTCTGTACTGATGTGGATTACAGATACAATGGTTTCCAGGTACGATAGTTTGTACATGGAGATGGCTTACACTAAGTTAGATTCTGTTGGATTCCCATACCTGCAACGCGATACGGTTTTAATGCATTTTGCCGACAAGGTAGAGGAACCTCAAAGGCGCAGAGGAAGACGAGATCAGGAAGAAGAGGAACAAAATCCCGAACCTTTGCAGCAATTTAGCTGGGAAACGAAACTTCAATCAACGATGGAGCTAAACGGAAATATACAAATTGTTTCTCCGGAGCCATTGAAAACATTTGATTATTCGATGGTTAAATTGTACTTAACTCAGGATACATTAAAGAGTCCATTGCCGATTAAGTTGCAGAAAGATTCAGTCAAATACCGTACCTACACCATCAACTACAATTGGGAGCCTGAAACGCAGTACAGTTTCGTAATCGATTCAGCTGCGGCTGTGAATATTTATGGTATCACCAGCCAGGCATTGGCAAAAAGTTTTACTACACGTGAGGAAGATTATTATGGAAGCATAGAATTCAATTTTACAAATGTATCTATGCCGATGATTGTGCAGATCTTAAAAAATTCCAATGACGAAGAGGTGCTTCGCCAAAAGACACTTACCACTGATGGATCGGTTTTATTTGAATACCTGTCTCCCGATAAGTATAAAGTAAAAGTTATTTACGATGCCAACGGTAACGGCAAATGGGACAATGGAAGTTTTCAGGATATGATTCAACCCGAACGTGTTGCGTATGTGCAGGAAGTAATAAAACTTCGTGCGAACTGGAGTGCAAGTTTGCCATGGGATCTGATACCCGATCCTATGTTTAGTAAAAATATCCGCGACAAGGAAGAGGAAGAGCGTAAACGCCAGGAAGCCCTTGAAAAGCAGGAGGAAGAACAACAGAATAATAGTATGTTGCGCCCGGGCAGCGGCGATATTGGTGGTGGCTTTCAACGTAGATAAAAGATTGAAACATACTTTTACTTTTATTGTGTACCTTTAATAAACTTAATTTACAAAATTATGGCAAGTGTAAGAGAACTGAAAAAAGACATTGATTTGATTATGTCGATGGCTTTAAGTGATTGTTTTTACGTGATGGAGTACAACAGCGAAGTAGACGAAGAAGCGGTATACGAAATTGCCGGCGATATTGTAAAAAGTCATCGCGAGTTGCGTTTGCGTGCCATTCATCCTGATGGAAAGGATAATCCAAAGCTGGTAAAGCAATATTACAAAAAACTTGTTCAGGATATGTTGGCAGTTGCCGATGCTACACTTGAACGGCTATCTGCTGAGGTAAAAAAAGTTGCGAAATAAGTTATTTCAATGTAAAAATTTTATGCGCAACCACCTGACCATTATACCAGGTGGTCAACTCCCATTTTCCCAGTTTATCTTCTAAAGGTTCCCAAATGCAATCGCCCAAATAAAACTCAAAATCGTTGGTGCGAATAAACTGTTCGCCGGTAAACGGAGGACGCAAATTTCCCTTATCGTCGGTAAACGGCGGATGATCGATCTGAAAATCAAGCTTTTCTCCTTTGCCGTTTTTGATGTGCAGCACGTAGCCAAATTCGGTACCTATTTCAGCTTTAATTTCTGTTGTAAATTCCAGAATTTTAGGGATTTCTCTGCTTGCCCGATCCCATTTCGAGTACTCGCCGTAACTGTAGATTTTAAAAGTTGGTCGCCGTTTTGCCATTGTTAAATAAAAAGTAAAAATACCAAATGCTATATTGTTATTTAGAAAGATTCTTAATTTTGTCAGCTCTAACCGATTTAGTGAATATAATTAGAAAACATACAAATTTACTGTTTGTATTTATAATTCCGGTGTACCTGTACATCGTTCAAAACTCAATACAAAACAAACATACGCATGTTTATGCAAATGGGATTGTTATAACTCACTCTCATCCTCACAATAATAACGGAGAACCATCAAACAAGCATAAACATTCGCAACATGAAATCTGCTTGTTTTCTTCCATTCATTCCGATTTATACATGGCTCCGGCTCTTGCCAAATTTGATTTTAAGCTGCCGGAAGTTCACATCGATTATATTGTTGCAAATCACAAAATTGAAACAGTATCCGTTCTGCTTCATACCAAGTCCAGGGCACCCCCGGTATAATCTTCAAATATTTTCCTGTGATTGCCTTTTTATAAAGTAATCCACACAACCATAACCATTTTTAACAGAATGTTTCAGTAATGAAATTGCTTACTGTAATGTCGCTGAAGGGGTGTGGTATATCAAAATAGCTCACATATTTCTTATAGAATTTGAAAATTAAATACAAAAATAATGAAACCCATATATACAATTTTATTGCTATTCTTTTCGTGTCAG
>DASQBW010000729.1:0-14950 GCA_035635015.1 Draconibacterium sp.
GAACATTCATTTAAGGTTTTTGATGGGGAAATCGGTAAAGAATTGTTGTTGGGTACTGAAGAATACTGGATTCGCGGACTATGCTTTTACGATGCCGGTTTCCGTAGTTTTTACACCATCGATAAACCCATTAATACTCCCGATGATTTAAAAGGTTTGAAGATCAGGGTAATGAAAAGCCAAACCGCCATGGAAATGGTGCGTGCCTTAGGTGGCTCGCCAACACCCATTTCGTGGGGCGAATTATACACCGCTCTGCAAAGTGGAGTAGTTGATGGTGCTGAAAATAACGAGCCAAGCTTATATACCTCACATCATTACGAAGTTTGTAAACATTATTCATTGGATGAACATTCCTGTGTGCCCGATGTGCTGATCATCAGTACAAAAGTGTGGAACAGTTTAACTGAGGAGGAACAAAGATGGTTACAGGAAGCTGCCGACGAATCGGTTCCTGTGGAGCGAAAATACTGGGCCGAGTCGGTTGAAGAATCCTTACGAATTGTTCAGGAAGCCGGAGTTACGATTCATCATCCCAACAAAGAACTATTTGCAGAAAAAGTTTCTGATTTGTTGGATAAATACAGACAAGATGAGGTTTTGGGCGATATTCTTAAGCGTATAGAAGCTGTAAAATAGAAACCGATAAGAAATAGATTATGACTATCAGAGAAAAAATAGATAAAGTAATCGAGATTATATTGGTTTCGATTATGAGCATATTGGTACTCGATGTGCTCTGGCAGGTATTTAGCCGTTATGTTTTGGCTGCGCCAAGTTCATTTACCGATGAGCTTGCAGGGTTTCTTTTAATTTGGGTAGGATTGTTGGGGGCCGCTTATGTAGCCGGTAAAAATGAACACCTTGCCATCGACCTGATGCTTCAAAAAATGAAGGGAATAAAAAAACGTCGCATGCAAACTTTTATTAATACTTTGGTTGGCCTGTTTGCCCTGTTTGTAATGGTATTTGGCGGTTCGTGGCTCGTTTATACACGATTCTATCTTCAGGTAAAATCGGCGGCACTAGCCCTGCCACTGGGGTATGTTTACCTCATTGTTCCGCTTAGCGGACTGCTGATTATTTATTATGCTATTGATAATTCACTGAACCAAAATATTGAAGAGTAATGGAATTTTTAGGAGTAATTGTATTGGTTGTAAGCTTTATTATTTTACTTGTAATTGGAGTTCCCATTGCTATAAGTATCGGAATTTCAGGGATTTTAACCATGTTGGTAACCATTATGCCGCTGCCTGCAGCAACAACGTTTGCGCAGCGAATGGCAACGGGGCTGGATAGTTTTGCACTACTGGCTATTCCGTTTTTTATACTGGCGGGGAATATTATGAACAAGGGTGGGATAGCTATCCGGCTCATTAATTTTGCCCGTGTTTTGGTTGGTCGCTGGCCTGCCGGACTGGCTTTTGTTAATGTTTTTGCCAATATGCTTTTTGGTGCTATTTCGGGTTCTGCAGCTGCATCAGCTTCCGCAATCGGTAGTATTATGATGCCCGAAATGAACAAAGAAGGTTACGACAAAAACTTTAGTGCTGCCGTGAACATCACTTCGGCAACTACGGGATTGTCAATTCCGCCAAGTAATATCCTCATTGTATATTCGCTGGCCAGTGGAGGTGTTTCCATTACAGCGCTTTTCCTCGCCGGCTATGCACCGGGTATTTTAACCGGTTTGGCGATTATGGCCGTAGCAATGGGAATGTTTTCGTACAAGCATTTTGGATTTAAAGGAATGGTACGTAACCTGGGGAAATTCTTTGCAGTTATTGCATCGTTGGCTTTGGTAATTGTAGGATTAATTAAAGTGAACAGTGCATTTTCGGTAGGAGTAGCAACAGCAATTTATGGGGGAATTTGGATTTTGTTTTTGGGTGGCATTGGTTATTATGGAAGCAAGCACAAAAAAGGAACACTAAATGCCTTAAAAACATTTTGGCGCGCATTTCCGAGCTTGATGATGCTGGTAATTGTTATCGGCGGTATTGTGGCCGGTTTCTTTACTGCAACCGAAGCTTCGGCTGTGGCGGTTTTATATGCACTTATCCTGGCCTTCATTTACCGTGAAATGTCCGTGAAAGATCTTCCTGACGTCATTTTACGTTCGGTTAAAACAACTGCGTTTGTATTACTTCTGGTGGCTACCTGTATCGGCTTGTCGTGGATTATGGCTTACGAAAATATTCCACAAAACGTAAGTGAAGCTTTATTGGCACTTAGCGATAATAAATTTGTGATTCTACTGATCATCAACCTCATTCTGTTGTTTGTGGGCGTGTTTATGGACATGACTCCCGCAGTGCTAATCTTTACACCGATATTTTTACCCATCGTTACCAATTTAGGATTGGAACCTGTTCATTTTGGAATTATAATGGTACTGAACCTGAGTGTTGGTTTAGGAACACCCCCGGTTGGATCGTTGTTATTCATTGGGTGTAGTGTTAGCCAGGTAAAAATAGAAACGGTGATAAAACCGCTTATTCCAATGTTTATTGCTATGATTGTTTGTTTATTGCTGGTAACTTATATTCCTGAAATCTCGATGTGGTTACCTCAAAGTCTGGGTTTCTAATCATACAGAATTAATTTGGTTTGAACTCAATGAAACTATTTGTTTTCGATTTGGATTTTACCCTTTGGGATGCGGGGGGGACCTGGTGCGATGCTACAAATCCTCCATATTTTTGGGAGGATGGTATTCTACTTGATCAGTCGAATAAAGAAATCGAGTTGTATCCTGATGTCATTCCCATTCTGGAGGAACTTAAAAAGAATAAGCGATTGATTGCGGCAGCTTCACGTACTTTTGAACCTGGATGGGCAAAGGATTTGCTAAAATTATTTGATATCGACAAGTATTTCGATCAAAAGGAAATTTACCCCGTTAGTAAAACTGAACATTTTTCAAAAATTCGCCAAAGGTTTGGTATTCCTTATTCTCAAATGGTATTTTTTGATGATGAACGCCATAATATACACGAAGTTGGAAGGCTTGGAGTTGAAACGGTTTTTGTGCATGAAGGAATCCGAAAAGAACAGGTTTTAAAATACCTCTAATTATGGATTTAGAAGACAAAGATTTTTAATCAATTATTTTAGTTTCTATATACATTTCCTTTTTGTTCGGAGCTCTTAACCTGAAGCTCGAAATGAAGAACTGGATTAGCCACTCCGAAATATTTCCCATTTCAAATACTTATAGTAAATTCCATTTAAGCGATTATGAGGGAGTAAATCAGTTAATGGCCTATTTGTTTTCAGCAATTTGATTGGTAATTTGATTTTCGCTGTTGTTATATTCGTTGTATACAAACCCGAATGAAATAATTACGAAGGAGGAGTAAGAAAATTCATTAAGTTGTTAAAAGTTAGAAAGAAAAGAAAATTCCGGAGTGGACGCCGGGATTTTCTTGTTACTTCAAGTAACTAAAATTCTGTAAAAAAAAGAGTGCCCACGGACGCGGGCACTCTTTTAAATAAATTTCAATGAAGTCTTTACAATTTTACAGAAGTGTTTACATTCCCAGCTTTTTGCGAGATGAATTCCAATTTTAGCTCACCTTTTCCCTGTACAATAAATTCATATTCAGCTTTACTGTGTCCAGGAAGGGCAAAAAATTGTACTTCCGGTTTATGTTCTTTATAACTTACCTGGTCCAGACGGTAGTTATTAATTTTTCCTCCGGCTATAACTTTTACACCAGTAACCTTCAAATGGTCGATGGTATACAATTTATCTTTTACAGCCTGGGCAGTCATGGTCGATAAACCATTTTTGTTTTCAAGTCTTACGCGAACTCTTTTCAGGTTATTATCCAACTCTTTCACCTCAAAAACCTCCATTTCCACCTTTGGAGTTTCATTGGCGGCCAGCAATACAACAGAAGCATTTCTGTGAACCAGTTCCGGCAACATAAACGGATGGGGTAGTCGCGAACTCATTTTTACCCATCCACCTATCTCAATTTCGCCATAAACGGGGTGCTTGTATGTTTTCCAATCTTTGTACAATTCACCCTGTGCAACATTGTCGTTAAATTTCAATTGTTCGCGATTTCGTTCATTCGAACTGCTACTGCCATTTGCATCAGTTTTATCGCTTTTTTCTTTATAAGTCTCATCTTCGCGAATAAATAGCTCACCGACAAAAGAGTACGAACCATGCACGAAGAACATCTGTCCATCCGAGTCGCCGTAAGTAGGGTATAATTCGAAGGATGGCATATATACATAACCCGGAGTAATTTTTATAGCCTCTTTTCCAACCACGTCGTAAGCTGCAACATCTGAAGAAGGAATTTGAGTCGAGTTATCAGCAGGTACGCGTAACCACATTCCGCCGTTATTGTGGAACGAGAAATTAATAATGATGTTGGGATGCCTTGCTGCAAACTGATCGACTGCTTTTATGCCTACTCCTGAAAATGGGAAATTGCCTGCACCGCTTTCAACATAAGGTGGTTGCCAGTGAAAACCCCAGTTGCGGTTCGGATCGAGATAACCTTCGGCATCTTCGTTAAACCTGCCGTCGCCGTCATTATCAATTCCTTCCGAGCCCAAAAGTGTATATTCTCCTTGCTCGCCGGGTTTTACACGAACCATAATGCGTGGATCTTCCGGGTCGGTTTTATAATTCCCGTTCGGATCTTTTATTCTCATCTGGCAAATACTGCCGTCGCCATCCAGATCATCAGGGGCATCTTCATCGAATAAACCATCACCATCATCATCTTTAGGCACGCGTATACTCCGACTTGAACTTGGGGTATGACCATCTTTAAAAAAGTGCGAACGACCATCCACATTTACCACCGGAATAATGTAGTGAACATTGCTGTCGACAGCTTTTGTAATTGTTTCGTTTTCGCCGTATTTGGTCAGCAACATATTAGCATAATAAAGGCACACTTCGCCTGCCTGAATTTCGTTACCATGAATGTTCCCGTCTACCCAAACCCCCGGTTTGTCGTGTTCGGCACCGGTTTTTTTATTGTTTATGGTTAAGGCGTAGATCATACGTCCTTCTTCGCTCTCTCCAATCGACTCCAGTTTCGTCATATCCGGATAAGCCTCATGAAGTACTTCCAATGCTTTTACCACATCCTCGTAATCGTAATAGCGGTCGAATCGAAGCGGAACTTCAATCTTTGAATCGACAGCATGAGCTGCGAATAAAGGCACGAAAAAAACTGTCAGGAATATATATATCTTTTTTACCATGATTATCCTCCAATCTTTATTTGTTTAACAACATCGGTAAATACAGCCGATTCAAGCGTGGCTGTAACACTTTTGTTTTGGTTTGTTTTTATTAACCAGCTAAGTTTTTTTACCTGGTTTGCACCAACTGCTCCAACAGGTGTTCGCTGTTTTCCTTCAAGATATTCTATGTCGCCATCTAATGTTAATACCAAAGGTGCGGGTTGGCTGTTACGTTGCCCCATTGCAATAGGGTAAGGTAGTTTGCCTTTGTTGGCAACATAAATTTCAAGTTTGAAGATTCCGCCCCCCATCGCTGTAATTTTTTCTTCTGCAATTGAGAATTCAGGGAGTTTTGAAGATAGATGCATCAGCCAGGGGATTTGCGTAGTTACGAGAGAATCAATTACGTTTTCCTTTGGAGTTGTTTCGAGATAGGGGGCATAACCTCCAACGTCCACTTCATCAAAATCAGGATGATCAACTTTTGTCCACGCAACAAATCCGGCTCCATCTAGCTCTTTTTCTGAATATGCCAGCAGTGCTTTATCTTTTTCACTTAATTCGTCTTCTTTTTTTGTTTTCGATTGTTTTTCAGTTGCATCTTCATCCTTCTCCTCTTTCTCTTCTTTTACTTTTGGAACAGAAAATAAACGCATGCTAAACGATGGTATCCCCAGCTGATAATAAGCCCATAATTCGAACGAACCATCTTTTGCAGGAGTAGGATCGAGTGTCTCGGTACTGAAATTTTTGGCTTCCAGGTATTTTTTGTAGTCCTCAGCATATTTCTTGTAAAAAACGAGGTCTTCGGTCATTGGGTTTACGGCTGCTCCGAGTCCGAGTGTGCTGGCAACCATTGCCGAACTTACATCTGTACCAGGTGAAACAAGTGGTTTAAACAGCTCAATTACTTCATCCATCGCGTAGGTTTTGCTGGCATCAGCATTTAGCATATTCGCATACCTTGAAGGAATTCTTATTTTATCAAGATCGGTTCCCCCCTTTCTTTCTCCTTTTGGAGGAACCAGACAAAAGTTTGACGTACCAAGCGTGTAAGCCATCGCAATCTCGGGGTGGTCAAAGATAAATCGCATTATTCCATAAACCTCAGGTGTTTGCCCGGGAAATAAACCGGCTTCTTTATTTGAATATGGGAAAAGGTGGGGAAATGCAGTCCCTACGTTAATTCCGCCGTCTCCGTCTTCGTTGTATTGACCGTCGTTATCGTTATCTATTCCTTCTGTTAAAAGTTTATATTCGCCACGTTCACCTTTTTTTGTGTCGGCTTTAACCATCAACCGTTCATCTTTTTTTGAAACAATATAATCGCCATCCAGGCTTTTTATACGCATTTGTGTGATTAAGCCATCGCCGTTCAGATCGTCAGCGCCATCTTCATTTGTGGCTTCATCGGCATCGTTGTTTATGCTGAAAAGGTTGGTGGCAACTCCGGTTTTTTTATTCGAAAAATAAATGGCAGCTGCATCGGGATTTGCCTGTGGCATGATGTACCATTTCACATTTTTAGTGTATGATGTTGAATCAAGCAGCATTTTTGCAAGATACAGTGCACCCTCGGTTGCCAATGGTGTGTTTCCCTCAAAATTAGCACCTACAAAAATTGCCGGAACATCGTTGAGCTTGGTCCCAATTTCTAAAACCGTTACAGGTTCTCCGCCGGGACTTTCAGCAACGGTGTGCAATTTTACATTATCCGAAGACAAATTCTTTAACATTTGCTGAATTTCCCGGTTGTTGTGGTACTTACCGAATCCGGTGCTGGGTTGTGCTTTTAAGTTTAAACTCAAAAAAATGAGCATACCGCAAAAACACAGGTAAAGCAGTTTTTTAATCATAATAATGTATTTTTTCTATAAATGATTTGTTAAACAAAATTTTATTGGTTCGAACTGATTCTAATTTTGATGCCTTATTTGATAGAAATTTGTTCCAACTTGTTGGAGAAAATTACACTTTTTTATTCTAAAACTGCCATTTGATGTCAGAATTCTTAAAAGGTGAAGTAGGGGAATGTTGATATTAACAAAAAAGTCGATCTGTTTATTCACCATTAACAGATCGGCTTTTACAATGTATTTTAATTTATACTTCTTTATGAGCTTAATAGCTACGCTTTTAACTTTTTGTATTTAAAACGTTTTGGTGTTTCGGTGCCCATTCGTTTTTTACGGTTTTCTTCGTATTCCGAGAACGAACCTTCAAAAAAGTGAACATGACCATTGCCTTCAAATGCAAGTATATGTGTCGCAATTCGGTCGAGAAACCAACGGTCGTGCGAAATTACAACAGCACAGCCGGCGAAGTTATCCAAACCTTCTTCGAGTGCACGTAGTGTATTTACATCGATATCGTTGGTGGGCTCATCAAGCAGCAGCAAGTTGCCTTCCGATTTTAATGCCAGGGCCAGGTGCAGACGGTTTCGCTCTCCACCAGAAAGTACGCCGCATTTCTTTTCCTGATCGGCACCGTTAAAATTAAAGCGCCCGACATAAGCACGGGCGTTGGCTTGTTTATTCCCAAGAAGTATTGTTTCTGTTCCGCCGGAAATTACTTCATAAACCGATTTCCCCGGATCGATAGCTTCGTGGGTTTGATCTACATAACTTACTTTTACCGTGTCTCCAATTTCGATATCTCCCGAATCGGCTTCCAGTTGTTTCATAATGAGTTTAAAAAGAGTGGTTTTTCCTGCTCCGTTAGGGCCAATAACACCAATAATACCGGCTGGCGGAAGTTTAAAACTCAGATCTTCAAAAAGTATTTTTTCTCCAAAACCTTTGGTTACGCTACTCATGTTTACAACTTTATCACCAAGTCGCGGGCCATTGGGAATAAAGATTTCCAGTTTCTCTTCTTTTTGTTTGGCATCTTCGTTGAGCATTTTGTCGTAGGCATTTAAACGTGCTTTGTTTTTGGCATGACGTGCTTTTGGTGCCATACGAACCCATTCCAGCTCCCGCTCAAGTGTTTTACGCCGCTTTTGGCTGCCTTTTTCTTCCTGTGCCAGGCGGTTTGATTTTTGCTCGAGCCAGGAACTGTAATTTCCTTTCCATGGAATACCTTGTCCCCGGTCGAGTTCCAGTATCCATCCGGCTACATTATCCAGGAAATAGCGGTCGTGCGTAATACAGATTACAGTGCCTTTGTATTGATCGAGGTGGGCTTCCAGCCATAAAATACTTTCAGCATCAAGGTGGTTAGTAGGCTCATCCAATAGGAGAACATCCGGTTCCTGCAAAAGCAGCCTGCATAAAGCCACCCTGCGGCGTTCACCTCCCGAAAGCTTACTTATTGGTTGTTCATTTGGCGGACATTGCAATGCATCCATTGCCCGTTCCAGCTTACTGTCGAGGTTCCATGCATCAAGGGCATCCATCTTTTCCTGAAGTTCGGCCTGCTCTTTCATCAGTTCATCCATTTTGTCCGGATTTTCGTAGACTTCAGGCAATCCAAATTCGGTGTTTATTTCTTCATAGCGGGCAAGCACGTCAACAGTTTCCTGCATGCCCTCTTTTACTACATCGATTACAGTTTTGTTCTCGTCGAGTTTTGGTTCCTGATCAAGAAAACCTACCGAATATCCTTCGGCAAATACCAACTCGCCGTTATAAGCAGTTTCTTGTCCGGCAATAATTTTTAACAGCGTTGATTTCCCGGAACCGTTTAAACCGATGATTCCAATTTTGGCACCCAGGAAGAATGAAAGTGAAATATCTTTGATAACTGTTTTATTCGGTGGATAGGTTTTACTCACCTTATACATTGAAAAAATTATCTTTTTATCGTCGCTCATATTTCTTGTTTTTGTTTGGTTACAAAAATAAGAAATAGTTTAACGTTTAGTGAGATAAATTGATAACAGTGTGGAGGTGGAAATTTCGGGAATTGCAAAAAAAAACTTTCCCGAAAACTCGGGAAAGTTTAAAATTACTCATCATAAAAATACTAATTTTCTGTTGAAGCGAGTAAATGAATTAATTTATCGTAATTTTTCTGCGATTGTAAACTTTCTGTCAATTGACTCAGATTTGTCTCCTGGTCGCTAATTTGTTTAATTCTTGAAATGTAAGTTTTTGCTTTTGCCTCTTCGCCCAATTGTAAATTGCAAAGGGCCAACATTGCCAGCGTATTTTGATCGTATGGTTTATATCGTAGTGCCTCTTCAAACCTTCGTTCTGCAGCTTGAGGATTCTTGTTCTCCAGCAATTTTTCTGCTCCTTTGCTAAAGTGTCTTTGGGCGATCTGGTCGAAATCACGATATTCGGCTTGAGTTGCTGTATTTGCGTATTTAATCTGAACAGCTATTTCTTTATCAGCGGAGAGGGCAACTCCATTTGCCTGTGCAGGGTTCCATGCTCCGTTGGTCAGACTTAATACACGCAGAATTTCCTGATCTATCTCATCTGAAACACTATGAATGATTTCAAAATCTGTTAGCTGACCGGTTTCAGTAACGTGAAACATAACAACCTGTGTTCCTTCGTAAGGGATTACAGTATAGGAAGGATAGACAAAATTGGCCGAAATAAATTGTTTTACCGATTTATCACCCACTAATGTTGCAGGTGTAACTTCTACTTCGGATAGTAGATGTGTTGATTCATCCTGAGCATACACGAACTGCCCGATTATAATACAGATAATAAAAATTTTAATTGTTTTCATGACTTCTAATTTTAAATTAATGAACTCTGTTTAATTGTTAATGAACGTTTTGTTTTCAATGAAATTAGTTTTCAGGTACTATGACCGTGGAATTCAAAAGTTTAAAATTAGTATTGGTTTGATGTTTGGCAGAGCACTGTTTTATCATGCTCTGAAACAAAGTTATAACATATTATGACTTGATACTATCACTTTTGTTTCAAAAAATACAAAATAAAGACCAAAAAGTATTTTAATAAAATTTGCTGTTGGTTAAAACAGATAGATATTCTGATGGTTTTACACCGTATTCTTGCTGAAAACACTTGGTAAAATAGGAGGGGCTTCCAAAGCCCGTGTCAAAAGCAATCTCCGAAATGTTACCTTTTTTCTGACGAAGTAACTTGGTGGCCCTTTTCATTCGATATTCTTTAATAAATGTATTTGCTGAACAGCCAATTAAACTCATCATTTTACGATATAGATGTGATTTGCTCCAACCAAGGTGTTTTTCAAGATTACCGGCATGAAGGTTGGGATTTTTCCATCTGTCCTCCATAAAATCAAGTAAATCGGTTAGGAACCTAATTTCGTCAGGTTCAACAGATTTCAATTGCTCATTATGTTTTAACCAAATTTTGCCCGAATCGTCGAAGAGCTGGTTTTTAATTTCAAGAGGAAGCATAATCTTGTCTTGTGCGATGTAACAAAGTCTTTTGCCTAGCCGTATGGCTTCTTTTAGGCTAACATTGGAGAGTATACCACTAATGCCGATTTTTAATTGAGTTTTAATTGATTGAGATTTGTTAGTTGAACTAAAATTGTGGTGCATTTCTAACGCGGCGGTTATTGCCTCTTGCCTCGATTCGAATGCTACCAGAAAAAAACTTCCTCTTTGCGTAATTACGTTTGATTTATAAGTTTTTATCGTGTTGTTTACATCCTGGTGATATTGATTGTGAATGGATTGCAGTTGTTCGGTTGCTCCATTAAGTTGAGTAAATACCAGGTCGAATGCAATAAAAGTTGGGGAGGTGTAGAGTAATTCAAGTGTTTCGTTATCCGATAGGTTTTGTATTTGCTTTAAAAAATTGTCAATCAGTATTTTATCTACTTCAATAATTTGAGAAGGGATGTGTTTCTGCGTCTGATTGATTAAAAATTCCACACTTTCCTTGTCTGGAGCCTCATAAAGGCAAAAAGAAACCTGACGCTCCTTGTCAAACCAATAACATAGTTTCCTGCATTTGAATAAATGTTGATTCTTATGAACTTCGAGGCGACTCTTTAACTCCGACTCCGGAGTGACGGTTTCGTTTATATCGTGTTGGTTAATAAAGAATGGCATATTGTAACTTTTTATATTATAAAAGCAAGTTGGTTTGATTAGAATTTAATGTTTCTGGTTCGATTAGTTCTTTACGAACTTAAAGGAAAAACATGAGCCAATTAATCTTTGTTCAATTGCTAGGATAATGAAGTGAATATGAAAGTATTGTGCTACTGGGTTTAATTCGTTAGAATGTTAAATATATTAATTTAGTCTCGTAATAAGAGGTTGAAATAACATTGCGATTTGTTACAAGGTGATAAAAAAACTCCGCAACCTGGCTATGCCAAAGTTGCGGAGTTTATACAAGTTTTTAAAAAACTTTTTAAGGCTCCGTTTGCTTTCTAAAACTGGTTAGGTGCACCCGGAGTTGGGATGTTGCTTGAAACTGGTGTACCATTTTCGTGTGCCATAGCCAATGGCGCAGTAAATGTAACCCCTGATCCTGAAACCTCATCACTCACTTTGTGTGCTTTTGTAAGCGGAGAAGCAACAGTTAAATAAATACTAGGTCCATCGTTGTTATCATTGTTACGACCAAATCGGAAGCGTCTGTTGGTAATTGAAGCAATAACTGCAGTTTCTTCGTTAGCCCCACTACCAATGGTAATCGTTTGACCTACGCTAAATCCTTCTACGCTTGCAACAGGAAGTATAGTTTCACCGGTTTTGGCTGCAGTACTCACTTCAGTTCCACCAGCTGTACCAACATTAGCAATTCTTACTGCTTCGCTGTTTGATCCAGTTCCAATAATAACTTTCTGACCAATGCTGAAATCACCTACATTGGAAACTTTAACATTTTGAGAACCGGCTTTTGAAGCAGTTGCAAGTGTCATTGTTTTTTGTACAACAAAATCCTTGCAGTTGCTATCACTGTCATTTCCATCAGGATATCTTCCGGTACTTACATCAGGAGTGCCAGCGTTGTCGTTTCCTCCCATAAAGAATCCACGTGAACGTCCGCCAGGTGTATTTACAAAACAACCGTACTCACCAGCTCCGGATACTTTGTGGTAGCCTTCTGCCAAATATGGATCTACAATTGCTCCATAGTTAAGTCCGTCAACCACATTGCCATCTGCATCCCGTAAAACCATATTTCCGGCACTGGCTGAAAGGGCAGGACCTCCAAACCACTGGCTGGGTTTAACATCACCCTGATAGCCGGCAGTAGTAACTTTTTGGTCCAGAACAACGGATTCAATAGCGTGACTGTTAGATAGAGCTCTGTCAAGTGTTATTACAGAACTTAAAGAAAGTACAGGTTCATTACTTGAATGATCAAATTTAGAAGCAGGTTCGAAGCTGATACCTGTTCCCCAGGCACTAAACGGTAGGTTCGATGCATGGTCGAATTTTAGTGGTTCTTCCAAATCGAGGCCTGTTCCAAGATCTTCATCATCTCTTAATGGGCCATTAAATGTGCTGCGTGATGACGGAGTGCCGACACGCTTTACAGTAACCCACTCTATTCCATGTCCCTCGCTTTCAATGTCCAGTCTAATTTTGTCTCCTACTGAAATATTTTCTGTGGAGGATACTTTGATGTTTGTGTCACCTGCTTTTGCATCCAATGATAGCCAGCCTTGAGTACCAGGTTTGCCAACCTTTGTTATTGTTACTACCTCGTATTTTTCGTCCTCTTGTGTTATAACCGGGTAAGTAGCACCATATCCAATGGCCATTTTCTGACCAACTTCAAAGCCATCAACACTTTCAACCGAAACGCTGTTAGAACCTTTTGGGAAGGTAACAACCGGTCCGTCGGGAAGTGGTTGCCAAATGGTAGTTAAACCTTGTGCTCCTCTGCGGAATCTTCTGTTATTGTCTGAGGCATCAGGTTCTGCGGGTTTTTGTATACTTGCAATCTTGCGAATTTCTTTTGTTGAACCGCTACCGATTTCAATTTCGTCGCCAACAGACATTCCCGTTGTACTTCTTACATAAATCTTTGAATCTCCTTCTTCTGCTGGAACTGCAAGTCCTGAAGTTGAAAGTCCTAATAAATAGAAACTATTTGGTGCAAGTTCTGTATTGGCTGGAATATTTATAGAAGAGAAGATTGGTATACGAATTTGATGTTGTGTTAAACTCCAATTAGAGATATCTACTGCATCATTGCTTGAGTTGTAAAGTTCGATGAACGAATTTGTTGAATTCGACCCATCGCTAATGCGGAATTCATTGATTTTTACAGGATTTACGTTGCGTACTTTTTCAACGCCTGTTTCCGTCTGTTTCTTGCCAGAAGCAGTTGTCCAGGTAGCTTCTCCTAACAAGTCGCCATTAAAACTTTCTGATCCGGAAGTAATTGTAAATATTGCACTAACACTGGCACCCGGTGCGATAGGGCCTGATATTTTTTTAGAAGTTTCACTTGTTCCCAAAGCTACAGCTTTCCATCCTCTAGGTGTTGAAACGCTTAAGGTAACTTCATTAACTGCAGTACCTGTAGTATTTACAAAAGTTACAGTTGAATTTTGTGAAGATTTTGGTGCAAAAGTTTGTAGTCCCGGAGACATCTCAGTTTCCGATGACGGAGCAATACTAACTCTTGCCACATCATAACCTGCATCAACAATGTTTGCTTGAATTTTTTGGTTTGTTTCTTCTGAAGGATAAGTTCCAGGAGCTGTCATTGCAGCTTCATAAAATGTTCCTTGTGAAGCATTACTGTTATCTCCACCGTTACCTAAAAGGATTGCACCTTGTTTACGCATAGGATCATAACTACTGGTATTATTTGGAAATTTTTCGTTAATAATACGACCACCATCATACATGATTTGTAGGTTACCAGTCTGAGCATCACCTCCCATAGATCTCCAGCGGTGTGGTTTTCCGTCAGCGGTTGCCGTAACAAATCGCCATGTTGTAGAAGGTATGTCTTCACAGTATTTATCGTTAGGATCGGGATTAACACAACCTACAAGGTTGTTCTCCTGGTCGGTCATAATCCATGGTCCATCGCCCTGTCCATAATACCAACCTCTGGAATTACCGTAGTAGGTTGTTTCCATGGTGCCATCGCCATCATCGCGGCTGTCAATCTCTGCGTTACCATAGTCAAAACAGCAACCATCGTTGTAATGATGGCCATCAATTACCCAGTACTGACCTTCAGCCTGATCGTCAACTGCAGTTCCTTTGGCATCGTTTTGACGAAGCCCCATTCCCGACTCGATGAAGATACCATAAACTTTATGTCCCATTAAGGTAACAGGAGCCATGTCAGCAATTGGTAAGCTATTGAAACCTCCCATCATTGTAGGATTTCCTGTTCCACCACGTGGTGCCTGAATAAGGTGATTTTCTGTTCCCGACTGGTCGTAAAGAATTGAAATCATACAGTAAGTGTTGGCACAGAATTCATCCTGAGCAGCTGCATCTGCATATCCGCCCGGATCGCCTTCACTTGGTTGAACAACTCCAATATCTAAGGTTTTACCATCAGAAATACGAGTTACCTGGTAAAGTGGTCCGTTGTATGAAGCATATAATGCACGTGTACTACTGTGTGCTGCCACACATGGTGCATCGCCTTCGGCATAAATATCGCAAGGGCCTTCCGGTCTGTCCGGAACCTCACCAACGGCACCAGCCATTGCCATAACTATCATTGTGGCGGCAGGTAGAACAAGAGCCAATGATAGGATTACTAAAATTCGATTTCTTTTTTTCATAAGTTTTTTTAATTAAAAATTGTATAAAGTATAGAAGATTCTATAT